>JAFOXT010000358.1 GCA_017425745.1 Clostridia bacterium
AAAGGAGATATACCGTAAAGAAAATCAATTTGTGCAAAAAGAAATGACACTGCACCGAAAAATATAATTCTGCCCCATTTTTCATAGGGTGTTTTTTCCTCAGTTAACTCACTTTCAAGAAGTTCAAATTCGTTTTCATATTCTGCCGTTTTTTTCATAAGAAAGCCTCCCTTTGTGTTATGACAATTTATTATATGTCATATTAAGGGAGAAATTTGACGAAAGAAGAAAGTGTCATTACGAGCCACGAGAAATTATAAAAACCACCCGTCAGTCACTGACGAGTGGTTTTTTTTACGCCTTTTTGGCTGTTATTTTCTTTTCAAAAATTGTGTAAAGCTTCACACCGATAATGCCGAGAATTGCTGTGCCGATAAACACCCCTGCTGAAAGCCAGTAATTCTTTTCGCCGAGAAGTGAACCGCAGATTGTTGAAGTGATAATCGACGGTATTCGTGCAAGACTTGTAAGAATCAGGAATTTCCAGATGTTGTAATCTGTTACACCGATAAGATAAGTGATAACATCCTTAGGAGTACCGGGAATAAGATAAATAATGAAAAGCGAAAGAGTCAGCTTTTCTTTGTTCTTCAAAAATCCCAGCGAGTTGATTTTTTCCTCACTGACAAAGAGATTTACTGCCTTCATGCCGAAAAGCTTTGTTATTGCAACAATTATAAATGAACCGATTTCTGTGCCGAGCATACAGCAGAAAAGTCCGCCCCATACACCGAAGGCATATCCCGAACCGATTTCAAGCGGCTCTGCAGGAATTATTTTCACAACAGTCTGAAGAGCTCTTACTGCAACAAAAATTACCTTTCCGAGATGGCCGTAGGAATCAAGCCAGGCCTTGAATCGGTCTGCATCACTGACAAACGCCAGAAGCTCACTGCCGAATTTTATATAACACACTATAAACGCAAGAATAAAAATGCTCGTTGTAGTAATTACTCCTATCTGCTGCATTCTCTCCTGCTTATTAGTGCTGAGAATTCTGATTTTTTTAAAGTCCATTATATTTTTCCTTTTTATGCTTTAACCTCGGTCTGAGGCAATTCTGCTTCCTTGAATTTAAACCAGAAGGGTGCAAGCATACCCTTATACCCTTTTTTCCACGGCTTATATTTTCCGTTGTAATGCACAATAACAGTGTTTTCCTCAACCCATCTGAGATCTCTTACTCTTCTGCGGTTGTAGACAACCGTTTTTTCGTCAAGATTGTATACGCACTCGTCTATGGGAATCATATCGTTGCCGAACATTCCGTTAAGCACATCCTGGTCTGCCACAAAAAGCCAGCGCTTGTTTTTCTTTACATAATCAAAAACCATCTGACTTGTAACATTTTTGCGCAGCTTTTCAACATTAACCATCATTACACCTGCATTGAAGTAGCGTGACTCTCTGCCTGTTCTGAAACGGATATGGTTGATATCTTCAATAAAAAGCTTTGTGTGACCTGCCGCACCTATGGTTTTACCCTTGAAATCCATATTGTAAAGCGGTGAAATATCCTTGAGAATTACTGTGTCAGGGTCTATGTAAAGAATTCTATCCACAGTTTCAGGAAGATAATCCATCATAAGAAGTCTGTAATAGGTTTCGTTACTTATTCTTTTAAAAACCGGTGCATCAGCAAGTATACCCGGTGAAACAACTATAGGATGTATTCTTGTATTAGACGGGTTAATTGCACCGTTTATTTTTATAAAGTCCTCTTCGGTAAGTGATGAATGTGCAACATAAATGTCGAACTCGTTATTCGGATTAGTTATCATAAGCGACTTGAGAAGCACTGTGAGCGGACCCACATAATTACTGTCAAGCGTAACAAGTATATTCATTGCCTTACCTCCTTGTCTGATTTTTGTAAGCTCATAATACTGCTTATCACCCTATTAATCAATAGGGTATCCCCATTTGTAATAATATTGTAAGTATTGCTTCAAAATTACTTAATTCTTATTTCTTTATTACTACGAAAATATTACTCAAAATCAAATTCATCTTCGTTTTTTATTCTGAAAACCTCAAAAACGCTGTCAAGAATTTCATCGTCAGAAACAGCTTCATAGCTTTCCTTTTCATCTGTGCGTATAATTCTGAAAATATCCACATAACCGTCGCCGTCATCGGGCTCAATGATTACATACTCATTTTCTTCATAAAGCACTATGTCAAGAAAGTCACCCTTATGACTGTTTCCGTCTGTATCCTTAAAGCTGACTGTGAAATCAAGCTCGTCGTCGTTTAACTGATTAAGAAGCCGGCTCATAAAATCACTCCTTGTTACCCATTTCAAAACGGTAGATTTCCTGCTTTTCAATGTCCACATTCTTCACCATAATGGGAGGAATGCCTGCATTGGCTGAAAGCGTTGTTATGAGAGCCTTTGCAAAAGGAAACATTTCCTTGAAGGTATCAACATGAACAAATTCCTTTTCAACGCCCGGTGTAACCTCAAAAATACCGTTTATTGTAACCTTTACATTAAGCACATCAAAGTGTTCCTTATCAAAAACCTCAACGGTCATTACTGCTTCGCAGATGCCGTTCTGACTGTATTTTACATTATGGGAAACCTTATTGTTAAGCTTAAGCTGTACCTTTCCCTGAACCTTATTATTGAAAACTATTTCGCTTACCTTGTAAGCCTTCATTGCAACTGAATTAGCCATTTTTTCTGCCTCCCAATTTCTTAGCATCCATATACATAAGTATAAAAGCTTCTCTGAGATAATTCTTAACCTTTACATCTGAGGGACTTTCTGCAGGAAGAGATGTTACTTTGAAGTCAAGCTCTTTTGCAAGGCGTCCTGCCCTGTAAAGGTGAAGCTCACTTGAAATAAAAGCGGTTTTTGCTGTATTCTCGCCTGAGCGTCTGTCAATAATAGCCTTGGCATTAATAAAGTTTTCCTCAGTTGTTTTTGACTTATCTTCAAGAACAATTCTGTCTTCGCTTACGCCTTTTTTAATAAGCTCTTCGGCAATTATATGAGCCTCGGGTCTCTTCTGATCCTTTTGAGTAATACCGCCGCAAGGAACGGCAATTACAGCGGGATGCTTAAGAAGATAATCTGCTGCCGCATCAATTCGGCTTCTCAGTGTGGCGTCGATTGTATTGTTAAGTATTCTGTAGCCGAGAATCATAAGATAATCGGGAGCTTCGTCAGTGTTGCCCTTTGTGCCCTTGATAACAAGACACACATTTCGTGTAAGTATTACAAAGAAAATAAAAACGAAAAAAACAACCAGAATCTTTAACACGAGCATAAACCATCATCCTTTAATTAACTTTAAAAAATTAAAATGTTTTAGTAATCATACGGAGGAATTGTACCATAAAATGTATAAAAAGAAAAGATTTTTTTATAGAAAAATTACTTTTTATTTTCATATGACGGGAGTATTTTTATGTGTGGAATAATCGGATATGTCGGAAAAGAAAACGCAGTACCTTATCTTCTTACAGGCTTACAGAAGCTTGAATACCGAGGCTACGATTCTGCAGGCATTGCTCTGCAGACAAGCGAAGACTTTAAAATTATAAAGGCTACGGGACGGGTCAGCCGACTCAAGGAAAAGCTGAGTGAAAGCACCGCCAAAAGTATGCTCGGTATAGGTCATACAAGATGGGCAACCCACGGTGAGGTTTCTTTAAGCAACGCCCATCCGCACCTGAGCTACAAAGGAATTTTTACTGTTGTGCATAACGGAATAATTGAAAATTATTCTGCACTGAGAGATAAGCTGAAGGACGAGGGTTATCCCTTTGTTTCCGATACTGATACTGAGGTTATTGCACATCTTCTTGAGCGTGATTATAACGGCGACCTTGTTTCCTCTTTGGTGAATACAATAAAAAAGCTTGAGGGCTCCTTTGCTCTTGCAATTCTGTGCAAAAAAGCTCCTGACACCCTTATTCTCATAAAAAAAGAAAGTCCGCTTATTATCGGCAAGGGAAAAGACGGCTTTCTTGTTGCTTCAGATATAAACGCTCTGTCACCTTTTTCAGAAGAAACAGTAAAGCTGAATGACGGTGAAATCGCCCTGATTACACCAAACCGGATCAGCTTTTATTCACCTGAAGGTAATGAGACCTTCCACAGCTTCAGGAAATTCTCTTATCTCAGCAAAAGTGCTGAAAAAGGCTTGTTCTCACATTTTATGCTGAAGGAAATTTTTGAACAGCCCAAAGCGCTTAAGGATACCCTTCAGCATTGCTTCAATGAAAAAGAAAAGCTTAAAAATGAGCTTTCATTTATTTTAAGGCCACACAATAAAGCGGTGAGAATTTACCTTATAGGCTGCGGCTCAGCTTATCACGCAGCACTTTCGGGCAAATATGTTTTTGAAAAGCTGACAGCAATTCCCTCCGAAGCGGTAATTGCAAGTGAATTCTGCACTGCCGATTTTCCCGTTAATGAAAACTGCCTTTGCATTTTTATCTCGCAAAGCGGAGAAACTGCCGACACCCTTTCAGCTTTGAAAAAAGCAAAAGAAAAAGGAGCTTACATTCTTTCTGTACTGAATGTTTCAGAAAGCAGTGCGGCCCTTTTAAGCAATTCAGTTATTTATACAAAGGCTGGGCCTGAAATTGCTGTTGCAACCACAAAGGCTTATACCTGTCAGCTTATGGTGTTATACTTTTTAGCTGTGCTTTCCGCTTATGAAAACAAGCTTCTCAATGACGGTGATTATCAGTATTATATAAACGAGCTTAACTCCTTACCTGAAAAAGCTTCAGGAATCATTGAGAGACAGGAGGAATTCAGCAAATTTGCAAAAGTTCTTTCCGCTCAGACTGCCGTACATTTTATCGGCAGAAATACTGACTACGTTGCTGCGCTTGAAGGTGCACTTAAAATGAAGGAAATCAGCTATATTCCCTCAGATGCTTATCCGTCAGGCGAGCTTAAGCACGGCACTATTTCGCTTATTGAAAAGAATTCTCTTACAATTGCACTTTGCAGTAACGACTCTGTTTTCAAAAAAACAGCCAACAGTATTGAGGAAATTCGTTCAAGAGGCGGAGATGTAATAACAGTTTCCTCAGAAAAGCATACTGAGGATTTATCTGCACTTCAAAGAAAAATCATTGTGCCCGATACCGATGACCTGTTTGTATCCCTCACTGAAGCTATCCCCTTACAGCTTATTGCTTTTTATACTGCAAAGGAAAAAGGGTGCGACATTGATAAACCGCGCAACCTTGCAAAGTCCGTTACGGTAGAATGATTCTATGTAAAAAAATGTAAGTTGTTTAAGGTTAATAAAATGTAAAGAGTGTTGAATTTTGAAGGCACATAGAGTATAATTGAGTAGAATAGGTATTTTATCGCAAACTTAAGGAATCAGAAAGGGTGGTTAACTAATGGCAAAGCATTTCACCTTAACAGAAAACGGCTATGACCCTATCGAAGTAGACAAATATGTTGATATGATTCAGACAGAATATCACAACGCCGTTCAATGGGGCGAAGAAAATGAAGCAAAATATGAAAAGCTCAGAAAAGATATGGAAGAGCTTGGAGTTTACTTTACAATTGACGAAAACAACCAGAGCGAAGTTATTGAAAAGGTTTTCGGTGAGCTTAAAGTCACCGTTTCAAGAATAAGAGAAGAGGCAGACAAGAAGGCTGCTGAAATTATAGACCAGGCAAACGAAAAGGCAAAGCTTATTGTACGCCAGGCTATGGAGCATTCTGTTGAACTCAGAACAGAAAACACAACTATTATGAAAAACCTTGAAAGTGTAAACAAAATGATTTCCGTTATTCTGGAAAAAGGAAACTATTAATTCAAGGATAAAATCAAGCAAAGGAAGTGATTTGAAATGGCAGGATACAGACCAAAGAGCCTTAACGAGCTTAATGATATGTACGACAAAACCATCACAGCTGAAAAAGCAATCATTAAAGCCTCAAGACAGCTCCATGATGTTACAGAAAGTATCGTTCCTCCTGCAGCAGTTGAAAAGGCTGTTGAAGAATTACCCAAAGAGGAAACAAAATCAGTTGAAGCCTTGTCATCAGAGGTAGATTCACTTATAAATCGCTTCAAATCGGAAATGACTGCACCTAAGGCTGCACCCGCTGAGCCGGCTGTTACCAAGCAGACATCAGCTGAGCCTCCCGAAAAGATTTCATTCAGCACAGAAAAGCCCAAATCAGAAATTCCTGCACCCGTTATTTCAAAGCCTAAGGCTCACTATGAGCTTGAAGTGCCCGGTGAGGTTGCAGAAAAGGCTGCCGCACGCAGTGATGAAAGAACAGAGCTTTTCGAAGACTATATGAAAATTATGAACGATGAGGATGACGACTTTTTCCAGAAGCATGAATCCTTCAGAAAAAAGAGCAAAAAGAAAAAGCACAAAAAAAGCTTTTTCTCACGCCGTGAGGCTACAGAGGAAGAATTTGAAACCAATGAAGAGGAATTTACAGATTCACCTTCTGAATCCGACACAGCTGACCTTGTTGCCGACACACAGACTTCTGAAGATGACAATGAAGGTCTTCCCGTAAGAGAGGTTATTTATTCACCTGAGATTCCCTCAGAGGACCCGGGCTTAAAAATAGAATTCACTGCTAAGAACGAAGAATCTGATGAAGACGAATTCACTGATTTTGCGCCTGAAGCTTATGCTTCTTCAGATGAAAACGCTTTTGATACAGTACAGAATGAAGACACTGAAGAAGAAAATGATGAAGTGATTTCTGAAGAAGCTCATCCCGATTTCGATATTGGCGATGAAAAGGAAGAACGCCTTCCTCCCGTACCTCAGGATATTGCAGAGAGCACATACGAGGACTTTATGAATTCAGAGGATATCTATTCATATGACCCTGAAAACAAAAGCACTATCCCTGATTACGAAGAGGATGAAGCCGACTTAAACGAAGAAGCTGAAGAAGCCTATGCGGATGACGATATTTATGACGCTGAAGCTTTTGAAGAAGCATATCCTATGCCGAAAAACAAGAAAGGGCTTGTTGCCGGCAGAATAATTCTCAGCATTATCCTTGCTCTTCTCTGCGTTGCAACGGTTGCAACTGCCGGTCTTAACCTGGTTCTCGGTGTAAATACAGGTCGCGAGGTTTTAGGCGGAAAGTATATCTTTACAGCAGAAAACGACTATACAGGAGCCAATATTCTCAGTGGCGACCTTGTAATTACAGAAAACAGATATGCTGAAGACGGTGAAGTTTTCGCCTATATCAGCTACACTAATCAATGCTTTATGTTCGGCAAAAGAAACGGCAGTATTGTAAACGACAGCTCAGATGTTCTTTTTATTGCTGAAAACAACGGTGAACGTGTTCTTGTTCTTCGCGACGACACACGAGGTGTTGTAGAAAAAGTCTATCCCTCAATCGGAAAGGCTGTAAGCCTTTGCACAACATATTTCATTCCCATTCTTGCTGTAATGCTTGTTCTCGGTCTTGTTATAATTCTGCTTCTCGCTTTTGTTTTCAAGGACAAGGAAAAGGCTTACAAAAAGATGATGAAAAAAATGATCAGAAAAGGTGTAATAACCGCTGACGAAGAAGAGGCTTACTCCTACACTGATGAACCCGAGCAGGAAGACCTTTTCAGCACAATGGAATAAAACCTTTAAGAAAGCACAGAACATGTGCTTTCTTTTTATTCAAATCCTTTGACTTTGTGTTATAAATGTGATAAAATAAATCGCAGGAAAGTCAGTGACTTTCTTAGTAAATTAAAGAAAGGGTGCGTAAAAAAGGTAAGCATTATGGATAACGATAAGAAAAAAGTACTTTTAGTTGTAAACCCCTGCTCAGGTAAGACTAAATCCAGAGCAAGTG
>JAFOXT010000045.1 GCA_017425745.1 Clostridia bacterium
AAAGTTATATACCTCATCCTCAAGCTTCCATACTTCACCGCCGGGGCCTCTGCCGTATGAAGGCGGGTCCATAATGATAATATCGTACTTGTTGCCTCGTCTGATTTCGCGCTGTACAAACTTGATACAGTCGTCAACAATCCATCTTACACTTCTGTCAGAAAGCTCTGATGTAACGGCGTTTTCCTTTGCCCAGGCTGTCATACCCTTTGAAGCGTCAACGTGCACTACGTGGGCATTTTCGGAAAGACAAGCTATTGTTGCACCGCCTGTATAAGCGAAAAGGTTAAGCACCTTTACGGGTCTGCCTGCGTTTCTGATAAGCTCTCTTGTATAGTCCCAGTTAACTGCCTGCTCAGGGAAAAGACCTGTATGCTTGAAGCCCATTGTCTTTATATTGAACTTTAAATCACCGTAGTTGATGCTCCAGAAATCGGGCATCTTGCTTCTTACTTCCCAATGACCGCCGCCTGTTTTTGAACGGCTGTAGTAAGCGTTGGCTTTTTTCCATAAGGGGTTGGTTTTCGGTGTTTTCCAGATAACCTGAGGGTCGGGACGAACAAGGATAATATCGCCCCATCTTTCAAGTCTTTCACCGTCTGAGCAATCTATAAGCTCATAATCTTTCCAGTCTTTTGTATATCTCATAGTAAGCTTCCTTTACTGTTTCTGTGGCATAGTCATATTGAAATGCTCATAAGCGAGTGCAGTTGCAACTCGTCCTCTCGGTGTTCTTCCGAGATAGCCTATCTGCATAAGATAAGGCTCATAGCAGTCCTCAATTGTAATTGCTTCTTCACCGATTGCTGCAGCGATTGTTTCAAGACCGACAGGGCCGCCACCGTAGGAATTTATCATTGTAAGAAGAAGTCTTCTGTCAATTGAGTCAAGACCGATATGGTCAATTTCCATTCTCTGAAGAGCTAAATCTGCTGTTTCTTCGTCAATAATTCCGTCGCCCATAACCTGAGCAAAGTCTCTTGCTCTTTTAAGAAGACGGTTGGCAATTCTCGGTGTACCTCTTGAACGTGATGCAATTTCAAGTGCGCCGTATTTTTCAATGCCTATGCCGAGAATACTTGCGTTTCTTGTTACAATTTCAGCGAGCTGCTCGGGAGTATAAAGCTCAAGGCGGAGAATTACACCGAAACGGTCACGAAGCGGTGCTGAAAGCTGACCTGCTCTTGTTGTTGCACCTACAAGCGTGAACTTAGGTAAATCAAGTCTGATTGATCTTGCTGAGGGGCCTTTACCGATAATTATATCAAGAGCGTTATCCTCCATTGCAGGATAAAGTATTTCTTCAACGCTTCTGTTAAGACGGTGAATTTCGTCAATGAAAAGCACGTCGCCCTCATTAAGGTTTGTAAGAAGTGCCGCAAGGTCACCCTGCTTTTCAATTGCAGGGCCTGATGTAACTCTCAGGTTTACATTCATTTCGTTTGCAATAATACCTGCAAGGGTTGTTTTACCCAGACCCGGAGGGCCGTAAAGAAGCACATGGTCAAGCGCTTCACCTCTTGAAGAGGCAGCCTTTATATAAATTTCAAGATTTTCTTTAACCTTATCCTGACCGATATAATCTGTCAGCACCTTAGGTCTGAGAGAGGTTTCAATATCCGAATCAAAAGAGGTAAGACCCGGAGAAATCATTCTTTCTTCAAAATCCATTGTTTATCATCCTTTCAGCAAAACGCCTTTATCGGAAGGGTTAAGACATAAGTTTAAGAGCCTGACGGATAATATCCTCCGTTTTAAGCTCAGGGTCAATCTTGCTTACAGCTGAAGCTGCATCTGACTGACTGTAGCCAAGCATTGTAAGTGCGGCAATTGCCTCGCTCATATTTGAGCTTTGTGTAGCCTTGGCAACAGCAACATCCTCAGCAGTAAATACTGCACCGTCGGAAAAGCCCTTTGCAACCTTATCCTTAAGGTCGAGAATAATTCTGTTGGCAATTTTCGGGCCGATACCCGGAGCCTTTGTAATTGCCTTTGTGTCACTTGCAGTAATTGCAAGTGCGAGCTTATCTGTAGGCAGCTGAGAAAGAATTGCAAGAGCAGCCTTTGGACCTACACCGTTTACGGAAATAAGCATTCTGAACCATTCAAGCTCATTCTCAGTTGAAAAGCCGAACAGATCAAGAGCGTCCTCACGCACATTAAGGTGGGTGTAAACTGTTGCTGTTTTCTCGCCTGAAATATCAAAAAGTGTATTGTTGGAGGTCTGCACCTTGAAGCCCACACCGCCACATTCAATTACTATATATGAAAGTCCTGAGTGAAGGACATTGCCGGTTAATGAGTAAAACATTTTTCATCTTCCTTTCTTAAAGTGTGGAGTGTGAAGAGTGGAGTGTGAAGTTGCGGTCGCAGATTTATATTTCTGCAAATTGTCAGATATAGTCTGCGAAATTAATTAAGTTGTAGAGGGTAGAGAGTTGATTTTATCTGCCTTTACAGTTACAAGCAAAGAAAACCCTACCCGCCGAATTTATATATCTACTTTGGCGGTATGAATATAAAGACTTAAAGCAAACTGAAACGGATAAAATCGGAACGAAGTGACCCGCATTTCAACTTTCAACTTTTAACTTTCAACTTTAAAAATCAGATTCCATTTCTGATTCTCAGATTAGTTCCTGACACAATTGAGCCTGAAGAATGTCCGTGACAGATCGCCATTGCAAGTGCGTCGGCTGTATCGTCAGGCTTAGGAACTTTCTCGAGAAAAAGAATTCGCTTTATCATTTCCTGAACCTGCTTTTTCTCTGCACGGCCGTAACCTACAACACTCTGCTTTACCTGAAGTGGTGTATATTCAAAAGCGGGCACTTTGTTTTTCTGTGCCGCAAGCATAATAACACCCCTCGCCTGACTTACGTCAATTACGGTTTTTGCATTACTGTTATAGAAAAGCTTTTCAATTGACATAGCGTCGGGACGGTACTTATTAAAAAGCTCCGTCATTTCATCATAAATATGCTCAAGACGTCGGTTAAAGGGCGTTCCGGCATCAGTGGTGATGGCACCGTAATCAATAACAGAAAAGTGGTTGTTTTTATATTCAAGTACTCCGTAACCCACAATTGCATAACCGGGGTCAATACCAAGGATAATCATGGCATACTACCTCACTGTAATAATCAAGATATTATAACACAAATATAAAAATAGAGCAATAGAAAAACGGCAGTTTTAACTGCCGTTTAAGATTTTATTTTAAGTTTTAAGCCTTATCCTTCTTATCTTTTCTGAATATAAACAGCTTTGAGAAAAAATAGTTTATGATTACTACCACAAAAGCTACAAGAATCTTTGAAATCATAGTACCTGAAATATTAAACGAAAGCACAGTCAACTGATAATCTGAAAGCCTTGCAACATCAACAAGAAGGAATAAGCCGAGCTCTTCAACAATAAACGAAAAGCCTCTTGCCGCAAAAAATGAAACAAGCTCCTTAAACACAACCTCAGGCTTCATGCTCTTGCTTTCGAACACCCAAAGCTTGTTGGTGATATAAGCAAAAATCACACTTACTACCCAGGCAATTATGTTTGAAAGAAGATATAACTCTTCGCCGAGAAGTATACTTGCCAATTTAAAGCTGACGAAGTTTACAACTGTTGTAGCAACACCGAAAATGCCGTAGGTTATAAGCTCTTTATATTTAATTATAAGTGATTTAATCGTGTTTATCATAGCTTAAAATTTCTTTCGCAATATAAATTGGTCGGTTTTTAACCTGAGTATGAATTTTGCCGATATAAGTGCCGATAACACCCAGAGAAAACAGTGTTGCTGCACCCACAAAAAGCACAAGACCTGAAACAATACTGTAAGCAAAAAGCATTATAACACCGAGCACAAGACTGAACGCTGCAAGATAAAACGGCAGCTTAAGAGGCATATCGGTATAAGCCATTATTCCCTCAAAGGCATACTTTAAAAGCTTTCTGAAATTCCATTTTGTTTCACCGGCTTCTCTTTCCTTTACTTCATAAGGAATTGAAACGGTGTTATAGCCAACCCAGGAGAAAATTCCCTTTGAAAAGCG
>JAFOXT010000359.1 GCA_017425745.1 Clostridia bacterium
GAAAGCATTACCTCAATCGGTGAAAAAGCATTTATGTTCTGTGATTCACTTACATCCTTCAAGTTTTCAGAAACAGGCAAGGTTAAAGTAGATGCGAGAGCCTTCTATAAATGCCCGAAGCTTGCAAAGGTTACAGGCAGTGAAAGTATTGTTTCACTTGGTGATGCGGCCTTTGCTTTCTGTGAATCACTTAAATCATTCACTTTCGGGAAAAATCTCAAAACAACAGGTGAAAAAGTTTTCCACGGCTGCAAAAAGCTTAATAAGGTAACAATTCTTAATACCAAAACTGCTCCCACCTTCGGCAGAAAAGCTTTTTATTCAACTGCTGACGGAATCAAGTTTGTTGTACCCAATTCAACCGTATCAAAATCACTGAAAACCAATCTTAAAAATACCAATACAAAAAACGCAAAGATAACCGTAGCAAAATAAAGCTCAATCTGAGGTCGGAGTTAATATTCCGACCTCTTTTTGTTGACAAGAATACCACCATAATGTATAATCAAAGCACCACATAAAAGGAGAAAGAACATTATGAAAATTACATTTATGGGTGCAGGCAGCACCGTTTTTGCAAGAAACGTAATCGGTGACTGTATGTGCACTCCGTCTCTTTGTGAGGCAGAATTTGCTCTTTACGACATCGATGCACAAAGACTTGAAGAATCAGAAATTATTCTTAAAGCTATTAATAAGAATATCAATGAAAATAAGGCTACCATTACAACTTTTCTGGGTGAAACTGAGCGCAAAGATGCTCTCAGAGGCGCTGATTTTGTAATCAACGCAATTCAGGTTGGCGGTTATGAGCCTTGCACAGTAATCGACTTTGAAATTCCCAAAAAGTACGGCCTTCGTCAGACAATTGCTGACACTATGGGCATCGGCGGTATTATGCGCGCTCTTCGTACAATTCCTGTAATGAAAGCCTTTGCTGACGATATGGAAGAGGTTTGTCCCGACGCGTGGCTTCTTAACTACTCAAATCCTATGGCAATGCTTACAGGTTATATGCAGAGATTCACCAAAATCAAAACTGTAGGTCTTTGCCACAGTGTTCAGGGTTGCTCATTCCATCTGCTTCTTGACCTTGAAATGTATGACAAAATTGAAGGCAGACGTGAGATAATTGCAGGTATCAATCATATGGCGTGGCTCCTTGATATCAGAGATAAAGACGGAAATGACCTTTACCCCGAAATCAGAAAACGCGCAAAAGAAAAGAACGCAAAAGAAAAGCACGGCGATATGGTGCGCTATGATTATATCGATAAGCTTGGATATTACTGTACTGAAAGCAGTGAGCATAACGCAGAATACAACCCCTTCTACATAAAGAGTAAGTATCCTGAAATGATTGAGGATTTCAACATTCCTCTTGATGAATATCCCAGACGCTGTGTCAACCAGATTGAAGGCTGGGCAAAGCAGAAGGACGAAATTCTTCAGAACGGAGAAATTACTCACGAGCGCTCACAGGAATATGCATCATATATTATGGAAGCCATTGTTACAGGTAATCCCTACAAAATAGGCGGTAACGTGCTCAATAACGGACTTATTGACAATCTTCCTGCAGAAGCTTGCGTTGAGGTTCCTTGCCTTGTTGACGGCAGCGGTATCACTCCCTGCAAGGTTGGTAAGCTTCCCACTCAGCTTGCAGCTATGAACTCAAGCAATATCTACGCTCAGCTTCTTACAATTGAAGCTGCTGCAACCCTTGAAAAGCAGTATATCTACAATGCGGCTATGATGGATCCCCATACAGGTGCCGAGCTTAACATTAAGGATATTTATGCTATGGTTGATGAGCTCCTTGAAGCCCACAAGGATTGGCTTCCTGAATATAAATAAAAAAATAATGCCCATCCTCAGCGGTGGGCTTAATTTTAGAATGACGGTGAAATTATGAAAAATTTAACCTTTGAACAGTTTAATAAAGCTGATTTTACTCTTTACGAAAAAAATCCAATAATTAAAAATCCCGCTGAAAGCTTTGTTATTGCTGACCCCAGTGTGCTTACTCCCGAAATGTGTCACGATAATAAATGGCACCTTTTCTGCCATACCTTTTTTGGCGTGTATCACTACGAAAGCAATGACGGAATAAGCTTCAGTAAGGTTGCTAAAATTACCAATCGTGCTATGCGTCCCAATATAAATTATATTGACGGCAAGTATTATCTTTTCTATGAAAGAACAAAGCCTGTAATTCTCAACGCTCTTTCCTTAATCGGAGTGAAATGGAAAAGTGAGATTTACGGCACTGAATCAACTGATCTTAAAAACTGGTCAAAGCCTTATCTTGTGTTGGGTAAAACTCAGCCCTTTGAAGAGGATGAGCACGGTCAGGCACTTTCAAATCCTTACCTTATGAGAAAAGATGACAAGTGGCGTATGTATTATTCCTGCGGTCAGACATTCATCAAGGACTGCGGATTCTGTGAACCAAGGCACATAAACTTTGCTGAAAGCCGAAGAATCACTAACGGTTACCTTTCCCGTTCAGCTCCTATAATTAGCCCTGACAAGAGCATAAAGCACCTTAATTTGTGTTCCGGCTGCTTAAAGGTGTACGAGCTCAAGGATTGCTACATCGGTCTTCAGAACGGCATTTTCGAAGAAAACGGCAAGAGTCATTCTGCGATAATGCTTCTTAAATCTGACGATGGTGAGAATTTTGAATTTATCCGTCACTTTCTTGTACCGCAGAAATGCGGAAAGAGTAATTGGATGGCGCAGTATGTTTATGCCTGCTGTCTTACTTATTATAAGGGTAAGCTTCGTCTTTATTTTAATGCCCGTAATGTTTCAAATAATCTTACGGGAAGAGAGAGCATCGGAATATATGAAGCAGAGGTTAAAGATATATGAGCAAGACCTTAAAAGCTACAATCTGCTGCTTGCTCGGATACAGTATCTACGGCTTCAGCTTTATATTTACAAAAATTGCTCTTGAAGATTCCGACCCAAATGTTTTTCTGGCAATACGTTTCACTCTGGCTTTTCTCATACTCAATCTGTTTATATTTTTCAGAAAAGGCAGAATTGAGCTTAAGGGCAAGCCGGTTATGAAGCTTTTGCTTATGGGTTTTATTCAACCTGTTATTTATTTTATTTGCGAATCTCACGGAATTGCCCTTACAACGGCTTCGTTTTCAGGAATAATCATAGGTCTTGTACCTGTAATGGGACTTATTCTTGGGGTCATTTTCCTGAAAGAAAGCTGCAGTCTTTTCCAGATTATTTGTACGGTGCTTTCGGTAGTGGGTGTGGCACTTACAACAACGGGCGGAATAGGAAAGGTTTCTATGAAGGGACTTATTCTTCTGCTTATTTCAATTGTTGCAACAACAGTTTTTTCAATACTCAGCCGAAGTATTTCAAAGGAGTTTTCAGCCTTTGAACGCTCTTATGTAATGACGGGTCTCGGAAGCATCAGCTTTATTGCAGTTGCTCTTTTCACAAGGGGTGCAGATATAAATGCCTGGACAGAGCCTTTTAAATCACCGTCATTTGTTTGGTCGGTGCTGTATCTTGCAATTGTTTCTTCTGTAATCGCTTTCACTGTTATAAATTATGCTCTTAATTACCTTAGTGTAGGTCACACGCTGATTTTTTCAAACTTTACCGCGGTGATTTCCGTAATTGCCGGTATACTTATTTTAGGCGACAGCTTTACAGCTTTGCAGCTTGCGGGTGTTGCAATTATAATTGCAAGTGTATTCGGAGTTTCTATTTATAAGCTGAAAAAAGAACAGTAATATCAAAATAAAATCACCGGTATGCGTAAGCAATACCGGTGATTTTTTGCATTAATTATAGTCGTCAAATAAACCTTCGAAATTAATATCTAAAGATTCAAGCGGACGTCTTTCCTGAATGAAGCCTTTTACTGTGTTAAAAATTTCTGTTACAAAGGAAAGATCAATATCAATTCCAAGGAAATCCTTAACGAATGAAAGAATTTTTTCAACGTTTCCGTCAACGCCTGCTACATCAACAATGTAATTGAAGAGAGTCATAAACACAACCTCTCTGTCGCCGTAAAGTGACATTCTGTATCCGCAGCTGTCACCGCTGACCTCCGTTTTTGCTTCACCCATTTCAGCAAATGAAAGCAGGTCGTAATCGGGAA
>JAFOXT010000360.1 GCA_017425745.1 Clostridia bacterium
CTTACCTGCTCTTGTCTGAACACGGTATTCAGCTATTTCACTGCGTCTGCCGAGACCGGTTTCAGCAATTGTCATAATCTTGCTTGTGCCGTCATCACCTTCTCTTATTACGCACATACCGATAACCTCGTCGCCCTCATTAAGCTCAATAGCCTTAACACCTCGGGCTGTACGGCCGATAGGACGGCAATCGTTTTCATTGAAGCGGATTGACATACCGCATCTTGTTGCAACAAGGATATCGTCGTTACCGTCAGTGAGTCTTGTCCATGCAAGCTCATCGTCATCGTCAAGATTAATTGCAATAATACCGTTCTTACGAAGGTTCTTGTACTGTTCAAGGTCGGTTCTCTTGATAATACCCTTTCTTGTAACCATACAGAGATATTTAATCTCTTCGCCGCCGAAGTCAGGCACCTTAATCATTGAGCTGATTTTTTCGTCGCCTTCAAGAGGAAGAAGGTTAACTATATTCATACCCTTGCTCTGTCTGCTGCCTTCGGGAATTTCATAGCCCTTAAGACGGTAAACCTTGCCCTTTGTTGTAAAGAACATAATAAAGTCGTGGCTTGAGCAGGTGAACATTGTCTGGGTTGTGTCCTCTTCTCTTGTGGTCATACCCTTTACACCGCGGCCGCCTCTGTTCTGAATTGAATAGGTTTCAGTGGGCTGACGCTTGATATAACCGAACTTTGTAAGAGTATATACGCACTGCTCTTCAGGAATAAGGTCTTCAATGTCAACCTCACCGCTTACCTGAGCAATTTCTGTTCTTCTGTCGTCTGCGAATTTATCTCTTATTGCCATTGCTTCTGTCTTGATAATTTCAAGAACCTTACCTTCTGAAGCAAGAATTTCGTTGAATTCCTTGATTTTTTCTTTGAGTGCAGCAAGCTCTTCTTCAATCTTTGTTCTTTCAAGACCTGTGAGCTGTCCGAGACGCATCTTTACAATTGCATCTGCCTGAATTTCATCAAGACCGAAGCGTTCAATAAGTGCCTGCTTACCTGTGGTCTGATCCTTTGAAGCACGGAGAATTGCAATTACCTCGTCAATAAAGTCAAGGGCAATCATAAGACCTTCTAAAATGTGTGCTCTTTCCTGAGCTTTTTTAAGGTCAAATCTTGTTCTTCTTACAATAACCTCTTCCTGATGCTTGATGTAAAGTGAAAGAACATCCTTGAGGGTGAGAATTCTGGGTACACCGTCAACAAGAGCGAGCATAATAATACCGTAAGAAACCTGAAGCTGGGTATATGAGAAAAGCTGATTAAGAACAACCTGAGGGTTAGCATCTCTCTTAAGGTCAACAACAAGCTGCATACCTTCACGGTTTGAGTAGTCGTTGATATCAGCAATACCTTCAACCTTTTTATCCTTAACAAGGTCAGCCATGCTTTCAATAAGACGCTTTTTGTTTACCTGATAGGGAAGCTCTGTAACAACAATCTGGAATCTGCCGTTTTTGGCTTCGGTGATTTCAGTTTTAGCTCTTACAATAATCTTGCCTCTACCTGTTGCGTAAGCAGCTCTGATACCGCTTCTGCCCATAACAATACCTGCTGTGGGGAAGTCGGGACCCTTTATAAACTGCATAAGCTCTTCAAGCTCAGCTTCGGGATGGTCAATGTAGTAACACATACCGTCAATAACCTCACCGAGATTGTGAGGAGGAATATTTGTAGCCATACCAACAGCGATACCTGTTGAGCCGTTTACAAGAAGGTTGGGGAATCTTGCAGGAAGTACTGAGGGCTCCTTAAGACGGTCGTCGTAGTTGGGAGCAAAGTCAACGGTATCCTTATCAATATCGGTGAGCATCTCCATTGAGATTTTGCTCATTTTACTTTCTGTATAACGGTAAGCAGCAGGAGGGTCACCGTCAATTGAACCGAAGTTACCGTGACCGTCAACAAGAAGATATCTTGTTGAGAAGGTCTGTGCAAGACGTACCATTGCATCGTAAACTGATGCGTCACCGTGGGGATGGTATCTACCAAGCACTGAACCTACTGTATCGGCGCACTTACGGAAGGCCTTTTCAGGATAAAGACCGTTTTCGTGCATTGTATAAAGTATTCTTCTGTGAACGGGCTTAAGACCGTCTCTTACGTCGGGAAGAGCACGGGAGGTAATAACTGACATTGAATAGTCAAGGAAGCTTTTACGCATTTCCCTGTTAAGGTCAACGTCAATTATAGTTTGATTTTCATAATTGTTTGTTTCCATAATATCACCATTTTTTCGTCGGAATTATTATTCTTCTAAGAATCTGTCGGGATAAAGGTTATCTATCATATTTTTTATTTTTTCATAAGAATCAGTCTCAATATCTCTTTTTGGGATAATGAGAGTTGTAAAATCCTCAAGCTTGAAATAAATATAATCCTTGTTTTCAAGCACCATTTTTACTGTATCAAGAGGATAATGTCTTTCGCTTTTGCCCTTGAAATATTCGTCGGGATAATTGATTATTTCAAAGTGATCGTTATAAAAATCAATTGTTGTTCTGCGTTTACCGATTCTTGAACGGTCATTCATTCTTAAAATATAAGTTATGTTCACTATATCACCGATAAAAAACAGAATGAACATAGTAAAGAATGAAGTAACAGCAAGGCTGTAGAATTTTAAAACTGCAAAAACAATACTCACAGTAAGAGTAATTGCAAGATATTTCAGCCTCTGAAGTAAAAGGGTTTGGTTTATTGTCTTATAAAAATTTCTGTAATCCTTTTTTGTAAGACTAAAGTTAATTGAAAAATTTTTCATTTTTGCCGTCATACCCCTCTTTCATACTTTTCCTGAAGCTTTTCCTCAAGAATGGCGGAAAACGCTTCTTTTTCGCCCTCTACAAGGGAAATATAGGGAATAATCAAGGGATATGCATGTTCATCAACAACAATTACACAGAAATTCTCTCTGTCGTGGCAGCTGATTACCTCATCATAGAAGTAATTTGTCTTCTTATACTGAGTTTTTATTTCAAAATCCTCTTCTCTGAGAGTTATTTCGGTTTCATCTGAGCATGCCTTGATTCTGAAATCAGTATTCTTTGACATTTCGGGAACAATTTTATCCTTAATCACCTTGTTAATCATATGTGTGAATATAAGAGTCTGAAGACAGATGAAAATTAATGTTCCCACCTTGTTGAAATTTTCTTCAATAACTGTTGCAAACAAGGTAAGCATTCCTGCAATAAAGCAGAAATTAAATGTCAGTGTAAAACGGTAGTACGTTCTCAGCATACCGTATTCTTCCTGCCACAAAGCAACTGCCTTACGGTTGATGCTTTCGTTTTTTCTGAAAACTATGGAATAAGATGTCATTTTCTGCCACCTTATACGTCAAGATTCTGAACATACTTAGCGTTCTTCTGAATGAAATCACGTCTGGGCTCAACCTGGTCACCCATAAGAATTGAGAAGGTTTCGTCAGCCTGAATTGCATCTTCAAGAGTAACACGAAGCATAATTCTGTTTTCGGGATTCATTGTTGTTTCCCAGAGCTGCTCGGGGTCCATTTCACCAAGACCTTTGTATCGCTGAATATCAGCGCCGGGCATTTCAACCATAATTCTGTCTCTTTCCTCGTCTGAGTAAGCATATTCGTGCTTTTTACCCTTGCTGAGCTTATAAAGAGGCGGCTGAGCAATATAAACATATCCGCCGTCAATAAGAGGACGCATATATCTGAAGAAGAAGGTGAGAAGAAGTGTTCTGATGTGAGCACCGTCGACGTCGGCATCGGCCATAATTACAACCTTGTGATAACGAAGCTTAGTTACATCAAAGTCATCTGAAATGCCTGCACCGAGAGCAGTTACAACGGGAAGAAGCTTTTCGTTTGAAACAACCTTGTCAAGTCGGCTCTTTTCAACGTTAAGCATTTTACCCCAGAGAGGAAG
>JAFOXT010000361.1 GCA_017425745.1 Clostridia bacterium
AAAATCGTGGATGTATTCGAACTTTATGCCGTTTTCTTTTGCGTAGATTTCAGTTTTTGAATCGTGCACAGCGTGAATGGTGAGAATGTCTGATATTCTTGGTTCAAACATTTCTGTATGTTCCATAACTTTTTCAAGCTTTTCGCTTGTGTTATGATGATGATCAAGCTCTCTTACTGCCTCTACATACAAAGCAATCCATTCGTCTTTTGGCATACCCTTAGGAGCTATGGATACATAACCTAATCCAGAATCCTCAGGATCATAATCGGGGCTGTATACATAGAAATCCTTTAATGAAACTAACTCACCGAATGTGCCTTGGTTATTATCCCCGGCATCTTTTGCCTTGCTTCCGATAACAATCTTTTCAACCGAAAGAGAAGAAGCCATCATTGAGTAGCCTTCAATCAGTTCCACACTTTCAGGGAAAATAAGCTCTTTAAGACTTGCACAGCCTGTCAATGATATTCCGTAAAATTCTCTTAATTTTTCAGGAAGCTTCAATTCCTTAAGAGAATAGCACATTTCAAAAGTATATGAACCGATAACCTCAATGTTGTTTGAAAGAACAACTTCTTCCAAGTTGTAACATTCCATAAATGCGCCTGCACCAAGCTCTGTTACAGAGTCAGTCATAACAACTTTTTTAAGAGTACTCCTACACTTTTCAAAAGCACCTCTGCCAATCCTACGCACACCGTCCGGTATTACAACACTTGTTATGGTTGCATTTTTATAAAATGCTCCGACAGCGATTTCAACAACAGGATAACCACCCAGTGTTGAGGGAATTACAACGTCACCTTTTAAATCATCAGTTCCACCTTTGAGAATAGCCTCATTATTTAATACTGCATAGATAAAATATCCGTCTGTAAAGGTTTCCATATCTTTTCTTTCGCATGTGTGACAATAAATGCATTTGCGGTAAAAATCATTATAAAAGTCGTCATATAACCATTCGCCTTTATAGAAATGGATCTGTTCGTTTGGTATTTCATTTTTATTAGCTGCATAATTCCAAGCTTTTGAACCACCATGAGTATAGATAGTTGCTTTATAATAGCTTTCAGCAGGCTGTTCCATATAATTCGCTAACTCATAGAGGGCTTCTTCATCACCCTGCGCATATCTTGCATAAAGGTCAGCACAGAGGTCTTTATCTGCATCGTCAGTGAAATACATTTCAATAAAGCCTACTACTCTTTCACCAATTAATTCGGTATCATAACCCTCAATATAGATTTTCTTGAGGAATGGCATATCATAGATAGCAGCTTCTTCAAGCTTTTCAACCTTAGATGAAAGATATATCTCTTCAAGAGCAAACCAACAGCTTCTGATACCCTGCTCTTCAATGATTCTGAGATTTTCGGGAAGCTCAAGATTTTTCAGATATAAAGCCCGCACAAACGCACAAGTACCGATAATCTCTACGCTATCGGGAACTTTATATGAAGTCTGAGGATTGAGTGAGGGGTATGCAAAGATTTTTGTCTTATCCTTGTTGAAAAGTGCGCCGCTTTCGTCAACAGAGAAGTAGTTGTTATCTTCGCTTACATAAAATTCTTCATAAACATCATTAAAAGCATAGGCGCGGATATTCTTTACTTCGTAACCACCTAAGGTATCGGGAATAACTACCCTACCATCTTCAAAGCCTCTTGCTTTTACAATTTCAGCTTTTCCGTCTGTTACTATGTAACTGAAATTACCTTCGGTATATTGCGGTTGATTAGCAGCAACAATTTCAACAATTTTACCGCAATCATCGTAAGTTATCTCATATGTACGTCCTTCAAGATAGCTGTCTGTGTTCACGCAATACCAACCGTCAGAGTACAGGTCTGCGGGAATTGTAAGATAAGGCAAAGCTACTTTTTCATACGGTCTCATTTCGCTTGATGACTCGGGCACTATATCATAGTAATCCGTAATCTCTGACTCGTGCTTGTTAACGAATGTGCCAGATTCAAAATCATAGACCCTTGTGGGCTGATTAGCCATGCATCCGTTAAGTCGGATACGGATTATTGTCTGATATGAGGACTTGATAACACCTGCATTAACATAGTCCTCAAAAGTCGGTTCAGCCGCACTTACCCCGAACACAAAGCACACAGCCATAAGCATAACTGCCAGTATTATCAGAGCGATTTTCTTTGATTTTTTCATTCTAATTTCCTCCTTGGATTTTTATGGTATTACTTTATCACTTTTCACCGTAAAAATCAAGTGGTTTTGTAAGTTTGACCCTTCCGTCACACTGCGTGTGCCACCTTCCCTTAAAAATGACGGCATTGTGTCCCTGCTGTACCGAATTATCCAATTTAAGTGCGTTAGTCAGACGGACTGCCAATGGCAGTCTCTACGCATCACCCGAGTTTTCGTCAGTAATACAATCGGAGCGAAGCGTTAAAATCAACAAACCTTATCTTGCCTGCCCTGAAAGGGAAGGGGGACCGCTTCAGCGGTGGAAGGGTTCAACTTCACACTCCACTCTTCACACTCCACACTAAAAAAGCTCCCACGAAGGGAGCTTTTAAAGTCTGATTATTTATTATTTACCGAACATTGCAAGAAGGAAGCCGGCAGCAACTGCTGAACCGATTACACCTGCAACATTGGGGCCCATTGCGTGCATAAGAAGGAAGTTTGTGGGGTTGTACTTTCTGCCTTCTGTCTGAGCAACACGAGCTGCCATGGGAACAGCTGAAACGCCTGCTGAACCGATAAGAGGATTAACCTTACCGCCTGTGATGAGATAAAGCACCTTACCGAGAAGAAGACCGCCTACTGTTGAGAAGCAGAACGCTGTAAGACCGAGAACAATAATCATAAGAGTCTGAGGTGCAAGGAAGGTTTTTCCGTTTGCAGTTGCACCAACTGTAAGACCGAGCATAATTGTAACGATGTTCATAAGAGCGTTCTGAGCTGTGTCGCTGAGTCTGTCAACAACGCCGCATTCCTTGAAGAGGTTACCAAGCATAAGCATACCGAGAAGGGGCGCTACTGAGGGAAGAATAAACGCACAGATTACAAGAACAACAACGGGGAAGATAATCTTCTCTGTTTTACTTACTGTTCTGAGCTGCTTCATTTCAACCTTACGTTCCTTCTCTGTTGTGAGAAGCTTCATAATGGGAGGCTGAATGAAGGGGATAAGAGCCATATATGAGTAAGCTGCTACCGCGATAGGTCCGAGAAGGTGAGCCGCAAGCTTGCCTGCAAGGAAAATCGCTGTGGGACCGTCAGCACCGCCGATAATTGCAATTGAAGCTGCTTCTTCGGGAGTGAAGCCCATAAGAATAGCAATTACGAATGCAACATAGATACCAAGCTGAGCTGTAGCACCGAGAAGAAGTGATACAGGGTTTGAAAGAAGGGGACCGAAGTCAGTCATACAACCGATTCCGAGGAAGATAAGACAGGGGAAAATACTGCTCTTTACGCCTGCGTAAATGAGTCGCAGTACACCCGAATCGTACCAGTGTGCACCTTCAATAATGTTTGATGTATCCATAATACCCGTGGGGTCATCCATAAGACCTGCACCGGGAAGGTTTGCAAGAAGAATACCGAATGCTATGGGAACAAGAAGAAGGGGTTCGCACTTTTTCCAGATTGCAAAGTAAAGAAGAACAAATGAAACAAGAATCATTACAAGATTCTGCCGGAGAAATGTTCCGTCAGCAAAAAGTGCAGAGAAGCCTGATGATTCCCATAAGCTGATAAGGACGTCTTTAACCATAAGAATTTACTCCTTTTCTTTTATACTTTTGGGATTATCAGATAATTGCGAGAATATCGTCTGTGTTTACTGTTGAGCCCTTTGAAACAAGAAGCTGCTTAACTGTACCGTCGCAGGGAGCAACAATATCGTTTTCCATTTTCATAGCTTCAAGCACCATAAGCACGTCACCTGTTTTTACTGCCTGGCCTGCTGCAACGTTAACGCTGAGGATTGTACCGGGCATGGGTGAGGGTACGTTTGTGCCGCCGGCTGTGGGAGCTGCGGGTGCTGCTGCTACAGGAGCTGCTGCAGGAGCGGGTGCTGCTACGGGTGCAGGTGCAGCTGCTGCTTCTGTAACTGCAAGAAGAACTGCATCTTCTTCTGTTACTTCAACTTCGTAATTTTTTCCGTTTAATGTTACAATATATTTCATTTGTTTTCGTCCTCCACAAGTTTTATTGACTTAAAGCTCAGTCTGTTAAGGGGAATACCGCTTTTATCGCTTACAATTGCCATAATGATTGCCGCAGTTTTTTCGTCAACGTTTACAAGGTCGATTGTGCCCTGACTTACACCTGCAACGGGAATTACGCCTGTGGGCTTTCCGGCAGGAGCTGCGGGTGCAGTAGCTGCTGCAGGAGCAGCCTTTTTCTTTGACGCTGCATTTTCAACGGTTCTGATTACCTTTGAAACAAGAATAATAAGAACAGCGATAACAGCAAGAATGAAGATAACGGTAACGATACCTACAAGAGATGTCATAAGAGCTTCAAAAAGAGGCATTTTCATACTGTATTCTGATGTAAAAAGCATTTCAATGTCCCCTCCTTAAACTTCTCTGATTGTATACTTGAATGTATTCTTAGCCTTTTCTTCTCTCTTTTCGAAGAAAGCTTCAGCCTGTGTGGGGAAGAGAGCATAAGAAAGAACATCCTCTTCGCTTTTTGCAAGCTTGCCGATTTCTTCCTTAGCCTTTTCAAAACCGGGTTCAAGTGTATCTGCAAAGCGGCAGGTTACGGGCTCTTTGCCCTGAAGAACCTTTTCTGAAAGCTCTTTATCAATTTCACCGGGAGCCTTACCGTAGTCACCGTGGATGTAGTTGAGGATTTCCTTTGAAATGTTCTTGTATCTTTCGCCGTTGAGAACGTTTGATGTTGCCTGAACACCAACCATCTGGCTGAGAGGAGTTACAAGAGGAGGATAACCCATATCCTTACGCACTCTGGGCACTTCAAGAAGAACCTCTTCAAGCTTTTCAAGCTTGCCTGCAGCTGTAAGCTGAGCAACAAGGTTTGAAAGCATACCGCCGGGCACCTGATATGAAAGAGCGTCTGTATCTGTTGCAAGAACAACAGGGTTGAGAAGCTTGCTGTCAAGTGCTGCAGCTCTTACGGGCTTGAAGAAATCGTTGATTTTCTTAAGAAGCTTTGTGTCAAGACCACAGTCGTAGCCCATCTGAGTAAGTGTGTATTCAAGAGTTTCTGTGGGAGGCTGTGATGTGCCGCCTGAGAAGCATGAAATTGCTGTGTCAATTACATCTGCGCCTGCTTCAACTGCCTTGAGAAGAGTCATTGTGCCGAGACCTGTTGTTGAGTGAGTGTGTACAACAACGGGAAGCTTAACCTCTGCCTTGATAGCCTTAACAAGGTCGTATGCTTCCTGAGGAGACATTATGCCTGCCATATCCTTGATGCAGATTGAAAGAACGCCCATTTTTTCCATTTCCTTAGCGAGAGCAACATAGCTTTCAAGGTTGTGAATAGGGCTGAGTGTATAGCAGATTGTACCTGAGGGATGTGCACCGCACTTAAGAGTTTCATCAACTGCAACCTCAATATTGCGAAGGTCGTTGAGCGCGTCAAAAATACGGATAATGTCAATACCGTTTTCAACGCTCTTTCTGATGAATGCTCTTACAATATCGTCGGGATAGTGCTTGTAGCCAAGAAGATTCTGTCCGCGAAGAAGCATCTGAAGCTTTGTGTTAGGACAAGCCTTTCTGATTTTGCGAAGTCTTTCCCATGGATCTTCATTAAGGTAACGAAGACATGAGTCAAAGGTTGCTCCGCCCCAGCACTCAAGTGAATAATAGCCTGCCTTGTCAAGCTCGCTGAGAATGGGCTCAAAATCTTCAAAAGGCATTCTTGTTGCAATAAGTGACTGATTAGCATCGCGGAGAATTGTTTCGGTAAACTGTACTTTCAAATAATCACCCCATGTTAAAATTTGTTTAAATTAAAATGTTTTTCCAAAAATTTCGCTAATTTATATTATACTTACAAAATCTTCAAATTGCAACCTTTTTTTATATTTTGTGCGATGATAATCGTTTTATTAAATAAATTTACCCGCAGGGATTTCTCTTACTGCGGGTAATCGTAATTTTATTTTGTGTTGAGAATCTCGTATGCGACATCGGGAATGTCAGACATAATGCAGTCTGCACCGATTTCTCTGAGGTGTGCCATTTCAGCTTCGTCATTGATAGTCCAGTACTGAACTGCAATATCGTGACGGTGAGCGTAGTTTACAAGTCTTGTTGTGTCAAGACGAAGAATAGAAAGACCTGAGGGAATCTGAAGTGCAGAGAATTTATATGCACCCTGTCGGTCAATTCCGAGAAGTGAAAGGAAATAAACCTGAACA
>JAFOXT010000362.1 GCA_017425745.1 Clostridia bacterium
CATGGGACGAAGGCAGCAAGGTTGCTGTAAGACTTGCAGCAAATTCACCCACACTTTTCGCTGCAATGCTTCTCTGCTCACCCACATATATGCCCACTCAGGCTGAGCTTGATAATCTTGCAGACGTTCCTATGTGGCTTATGGCTTGTAAGGCTGACGAAAAAACTAACTTCGCTCAGTACGGCACACAGCTTTGGGATGCTATCAAGAACACAACAGCTCATTCATATGTTTGCAGATACACAACATTTGACACCTTCAATGTAAGCGTTGGTGAAACAAAGCACCACGAAACATGGGAATACGCAGCTTATGACTGCCGTTACTCAGGTGAATTCTCAGGCGCAAAAACAATTGACGGTCAGGAACGTACATACAAGTTTGACAACAAGACTTCAGACGGTGTAATCAACTGGCTTTCAAAAATCGGTTCAGATTACGGCAGTGACTGTACTTGTAAGTGTCACCACGCTACAGGTTGGGAAAGATTCCTCTGGAACCTTAAGATGCTCATTTCAATGATGCTCAAAATCAAGTGGAACCGTGAATGTGCTTGCGGTGTTATTCACTATTAATAGAATAATCTATAGCTTATCCGTCAGGTTCTTCCTGACGGATTTTTCTTTTTTGAACTCATAACAAAATTGTATCAGACACGTCTGCAATTCTGTGTTGCAAAACCGACAGGTGTATACTTTTCCAATTGTGTTTTCAACTTCAAAAACACAATATATTGGGGATGTTTTTATTATTTTTTCAAAATCTTGTATTTTTCTTCTTGACTTTGCCTCTCTTATCTGCTACAATGTCAATGCTCGCATTATGTGTGAAAAATTATTGACATAAATAAAAAAACAAGGAGGAAAAATTATTATGTACAGCGTAGTAAAAAGAGACGGCAAAGTTACATCCTTTGATATTTCAAAAATCTCAAAGGCAATCACCAAAGCATTCGAAGCTCAGAGCAAGGCTTACAACGAAGACATCATCGACCTTCTTACACTTAAGGTTACTGCAGATTATGCAGAAAAAATTGATGACGGTCAGGTTTCTGTTGAAGATATTCAGGACAGCGTTGAATCAGTGCTTATCAAGGCAGGCTACGACGACATCGCAAAGGCTTACATTCTTTACAGAAAGCAGAGAGAAAAAATCCGTAATATGAAGTCCACTATCCTTGACTATAAGGATGTTGTTGACTCATATGTAAAGGACCTTGACTGGAGAGTTAAGGAAAACTCAACCGTTACCTATTCAGTAGGCGGTCTTATCCTTTCAAACTCAGGCGCAATTACAGCTAACTACTGGCTTTCAGAAATCTATGATGACGAAATTTCAAACGCTCACAGAGCAGGCGACATTCATCTTCACGACCTTTCAATGCTCACAGGCTACTGTGCAGGCTGGTCACTCAAGCAGCTTATTCAGGAAGGTCTCGGCGGTGTAACAGGCAAAATCAGCTCAGCACCTCCCAAGCATCTTGCAACTCTTTGCAACCAGATGGTAAACTTCCTCGGCATTATGCAGAATGAATGGGCAGGCGCTCAGGCATTCTCATCATTCGATACATATCTTGCAGCTTTTGTAAAGGCTGACAACCTTTCATACGAACAGGTTAAAAAGTGCATTGAGTCATTTATTTACGGCGTAAATACTCCCTCACGTTGGGGTACTCAGGCTCCCTTTACAAACATCACTCTTGACTGGGTTGTTCCCGGCGACCTTGCCGAACAGAAGGCAATTGTTGGCGGCAAGGAAATGGACTTCTACTATAAGGACTGCCAGAAGGAAATGGATATGGTTAACCGCGCATTCATCGAGGTTATGATTGAAGGCGACGCTAACGGCAGAGGCTTCCAGTATCCCATTCCCACATACTCAATCACAAAGAACTTTGACTGGTCAGATACACTTAACAATCAGCTTCTCTTTGAAATGACTTCAAAGTACGGCACACCCTACTTCTCAAACTACATCAACTCTGATATGGAGCCCTCAGATGTACGTTCAATGTGCTGCCGTCTTCGTCTTGACCTCAGAGAACTCAGAAAGAAATCAGGTGGCTTCTTCGGTTCAGGTGAATCAACAGGTTCAGTTGGTGTTGTAACAATCAATATGCCCAGAATCGCTTTCCTTTCAACAACAGAAGAGGAATTCTACAGACGACTGGACAAGATGATGGACATCGCTGCCCGTTCACTCAAAATCAAGCGAACAATCATTACAAAGCTTCTTGATGAAGGTCTTTACCCCTACACAAAGCACTATCTCGGAACATTCAACAACCACTTCTCAACTATCGGTCTTATCGGTATGAACGAAGCTTGCCTTAACGCTAACTGGATCGGCAAGGACCTTACTCACGAGACAGCTCAGGAATTCACAAAGAATGTTCTTAACCATATGAGAGAGCGTCTTTCAGATTATCAGGAAATGTACGGCGACCTTTACAACCTTGAAGCTACTCCCGCTGAATCAACAACATACCGTCTTGCAAAGCACGACAAGGCTCGTTATCCCTCAATTATCACAGCGGCTAAAACAGAGGATGAAGCTCCCTACTACACCAACTCATCACATCTTCCCGTTGGTTATACTCACGATGTATTCGAAGCTCTTGATATTCAGGACGGACTTCAGACCCTATACACTTCAGGTACTGTATTCCACGCATTCCTTGGTGAAAAGATGACAGACTGGAAGGCAGCTGCAAACC
>JAFOXT010000363.1 GCA_017425745.1 Clostridia bacterium
GCATGTAAGAGATACAGTTTACGGAAGCAGTAAAACTGACGGTTGGGGTCTGGATGTTTTCACAGATGTGCTTTCAAAATATCCTCAGGTTGTGCATATTTCCGGCCACTCTCATTTCCCTGCAAATGACCCGAGAGCTATATGGCAGGGCAGCTTTACAGCCATTAACGATGGCGGTCTTGCATATTATGAGCTTGCTGTAGACGGCAAAAACGGTCAGTTCCCTGAAGATAAGGGCAGAATGAGTCAGGCACTTATTATTGAGGTTGACGCTGAAAACAGAGTGCTTGTAAAGGTGCTTGATGTGGATGCAGGAAGGATTATGAGAGAATTCCTTATCGATAATATTGCTGAAGAAAACAAGACAAAATACTCCTTTGAAGCAAGAAAGGCAAAAGCTTCTGCACCTGTTTTTTCTGATGATGCTGTGCTTCAGTATGAGAAAAAGGGAAGCAAGCATTACATAACCGTGCCTCAGGCAGAGGTAAGCGAGGATAACGAGGTTTTTGTTTACAGAATTTCTGTGCTCAATAAAAACGGCAAGGTTATACATAAGGACTGGGCATTTTCAGAGTACTTCTTTGCAGATAAGGCTCAGAGCATAACCTTTGACGGATTTATGGCACTTGGCAAAAATCTTACAGTCAAGGTTTCAGCAGAGGATGTATGGGGTAACAGAAGCGAAGAACTTGAGATAAATATTTAAATAAGGTTTTTATATAAAAGGTTCCGTTCACCTGTGTGGACGGAGCTTTCTTTTTATGTAACATAAGTGACAAAAAACTGATGAAAATATAATTATAATATTACAGTATTACTATTGAAAAAAGAAATCAAAGTGCTATAATAACTGTAAAATAAAAACAAAGCCGGTGATTATTTGAA
Source organism: Clostridia bacterium (assembly GCA_017425745.1). GTDB lineage: Bacteria > Bacillota > Clostridia > Oscillospirales > Acutalibacteraceae > UBA6857. The sequence continues at coordinate 886 of JAFOXT010000363.1, forward strand.
CCATAATATAATCGGAGCAATAGTTGCAGCAATAGCGGGCGTTGTTATTGCCTTAATCAACTATATTTTTTCAAAAAAAGTGCTTATCAACGCTCCGGAGAAATATTCTCTTATTACAGTGGTAAGACAGATTTTACAGGTTGGTTTTCTTGTGGTTGTTTATTTTACAGGCACAAAAACTCAGCTCGCTGACCCTGTTTATCTTCTTATCGGTGCAGTTTTAGGTATGACAGTACCTATGATTTATTTTACAAAAAAGCTTCTGCTTATCAATGAGACCGAAGCTAAAGCAAAAAACAAAAAGGAGGATGAAGCTGATGGGTGAAAAATCCGAGGTAATTATTGAACTCTTCGGAATATTTGATGTAACGGGCGAAGTCATAACAATGTGGATAATGCTCGGCGTGCTGACAATAATTTCTCTCATTGTCAGATTCAATCTCAAGGAGCGACCCGGTAAATTTCAGAATGTTGTAGAAACCGGTGTTGAATATCTTGATAATTTCTTTACAGATATTCTGGGTAAAAAGAAGGCAAGAAAATATTTTACCTTTCTTGCATCACTTTTTATTTTCATTATCTTCTCAAACTATTCGGGTATGATTCCCGGTGTTGGGCTTACGGATTATGTAAAAGCGCCTACAGCGTCACTTTCCGTGACGGCAGGACTCGGTGTACTGACCTTCCTTTTCCTGCAGATTTCAGGTCTCAGACACAACGTTAAGCATTACTTCAAACGATTTGTAATGCCAATGTTCTTTATGTTGCCGCTTCTTATACTCGATGAGTTTATCAAGCCTGCATCGCTTGCTCTCAGACTTTACGGTAACATTTTCGGTGAAGAAATGGTAACAGAAGAGCTTTACCATATTTTCCCCATAGGCGCACCTGTTATTATGATGGTGCTTTCACTTTTATTCTGTGCTTTACAGGCTATGGTTTTCACTATGCTTGTATCGATATACTTGGAAGAAGTAACTGAAGATTAATTTTTAAATTCAAAGGAGTAGATTCAAAATGACAAATTCAGCAATTATCGCAATCGCAGCAGCACTCGCAATCGCATTCAGTACACTCGGCCCCGCAATCGGTCAGGGAATGACAGCAAAGGCAGCTATGGAAGGCATAGCACGTCAGCCTGATGCTGCAAAGGATATCCGTTCAACTCTTATCATTTCTCTTGCTCTTATGGAAGCGCTTACAATTTACGGCCTTCTTATTGCATTTATGCTTGTTAGCAAAATCTGAGGAAGCAGACTATGAATATACAGCCATCAGTTATTGTCTGGACTGTAATATGCTTTGTTCTGCTTATGCTTATACTTAAGAATCTTCTTTTCAAGCCTGTGCTTGAGGTTCTTGATAAGCGTCAGGAAAAAATTGCCTCAGCTAAAAAGAAGCTTCGCGATATAGAAAGAATAAAAGCGGAAAATGAAAGAAATCTTGCTGAAGAAAAAGCCAGAGCAGAAGCAAAGAGTATTGCTGAGGCTAAGGAAAAAGTTCAGCAGATACAGTCCGGCGGAAAAAAAGAAATTGAAAATGCTCACAGAAAATGCCTTTCAGATATTGAGGAATACAGAAGCGGCATTAAAGGGGAGTATGACAATATAGTTTATTCCGTTGCTCCTAAAATGGAAACAGCGGCGGCTATTTTTGCCAAAAACATAATCTCCAATAGGATTTGATATTATGGAAATACAATATGTAATAATAAATTTTCTGATTCTTGTCACCGTACTTGTTCTTGTGGGAAGAAAAACCGTTAAAAGAATTTTCGGCGGCAGATATGAGAAAATTATAGAAGACCTTGACAAGGCAGAGGAAATTGAAAAAATGCCGATGCCCGAAACAGAAGAGCCGTCTGCTGAAGCTTTTGCTGTGGATTGCAGCGAAGAAATTGCAAAAGCAGAAGGCCTTGTTGCAGAAAAGGTTGCTTCAATTGAAGCCTTCAGAGAAAGAGAAAAAAGCGAAATTCACCGCGCTATGATTGAGGCTGCACGTAAAGAGCTTTTTTCAGTTATGAAAGAGCACGTAGTGAATCTTTTCTCATATGAAAAATATCTTAACGAAGTAAAAGCCCTTGACCGTCAGATTATTGACAGAATTCTCGGTATGATTACCCTTACACCGGGCGATATGGCTTATCTTAAGCACCACGATGTGCTTTACGTGACTCTTACTTCTGCTTATCCTCTTCCGAAGGATATAGTTGAAAGCGTAGACAAGGCAACCACTGAACTGCTTGATACAGTTAACGGAAAAACTTCATTATGGGTTCTTGAGGATAAAGAGCTTATAGGCGGTCTCCGTCTCAGAATCGGTGATACTGTTTATGACGGAACAATTGCTGAAGAGCTTTATCAGTTCGGAAAAACTCTCAGCCGTGAGCCTATAATGCACGATGACACAGTAGGCCACCTTATTCAGGAATTTACTGAAAGGGCTGAAAGCTTCAAGCCTCAGATTCATAAATATCAGCTCGGCAGAGTTATGACTGTTTCTGACGGTATCTGCTGGATGGACGGTCTTGCTGACATTATGTACGGTGAAGTTGTTGAGTTTGAATGCGGCGAAAGAGGTATGGTTCTTGACATTCAGCAGAATCGTATCGGCTGCGTTATTTTCGGCGAATTTGAGCATATCGAAAGCGGCAGCAGAGTAAGACGTGTGGGCAGAATTGCTTCTGTTCCCGTTGGTGAATGTCTTCTCGGCAGAGTCGTTGATGCACTGGGTAATCCCATTGACGCTATGGGTTATCTTCCCTATAAGGAAACACGACCCATTGAAAACAAGGCTCCCGGTATTCTTGACAGAGCTCCCGTAAATTCACCTCTTCATACAGGTATCAAGGCTATTGACGCTCTTGTTCCTATCGGTAAGGGACAGAGAGAGCTTATTATCGGTGACAGACAGACAGGTAAAACTGCTGTTATTATTGATACAATCATAAATCAGAAGGATAAGGATACTATCTGTATTTATGTTGCAATAGGACAGAAGGACACTCTTGTAGCTGAAATCAAAGAAAAGCTTGCCTCCAACGGTGCTATGGATTACACCACAATTATTGCCGTGCCGGCTTCAGCTTCTGCAGCGCTTCAGTATATTGCGCCGTTTTCAGGTACAGCTATGGCTGAATACTTTATGTATGAGGGCAAGGATGTACTTATAATTTATGACGACCTTTCAAAGCATGCGGTAGCTTACCGTGAGCTTTCACTTCTGCTTCACAGACCCTCAGGCCGTGAAGCTTATCCCGGTGATATTTTCTACCTTCACTCAAGACTTCTTGAAAGAGCTGCTCATCTTTCCGATGAGCTTGGCGGCGGTTCAATTACGGCTCTTCCGATTATTGAAACTCAGGCAGGCGACATTTCTGCCTATATTCCCACTAACGTTATTTCAATTACAGACGGTCAGATTTTCCTTGATGCAGAGCTTTTCAATGAGGGTCAGCGACCTGCTGTAAACGTTGGTCTTTCTGTATCACGAGTAGGCGGTGCAGCACAGACTCCCTCAATGAAAAAGGTTTCTTCTTCTCTTCGTACTCGTCTTGCACAGTACAGAGAGCTTGCTGAATTTATGCAGTTCGGCTCAGACATAGATGACGAAACAAAGAAGACTCTTGCTTCGGGCAGACTTCTTACAGAAGCACTCCGTCAGCCCAGATATGCACCCGTTGAGGATAATATGCAGACAATTCTTATTTTTGCGGTAAGTGAAGGTTATGCAGACGGAATTTCTCCCGAGGATATGGAAAGGTTTGAAAAAGACCTTTATAAATATTTCCGAGAGGAAAAAGCAGAGCTTGCACTTAAAATTAAAACCGCCAAGAAATTTGACGATGAGCTGAAAGCTTCACTTAAAAAGGCACTCAGTGAATTTGCTGAGAGGTTATAATTATGGCTACAGTTCAGAGTTTAAAAAAGAAATTGCAGACTATCCGTTCAACTACAAAGCTTACCCGTGCTATGAAAACTGCTTCTACGGTGAAATATTCTAAGCTTAGCTCAATTTATAGCGAATATGAAAAATTTGCCGATGAATATCTTTGTCTTTACGAAAGCTACGGCAGAGAGTTTAATTCGGCTATTGCCTGCACAAACCCTGATGCACCATGCTGCTATGTTGTAATTACATCAAACAAGGGTATGTGCGGTGCCTTTAATACTGAGATTCTCAGCTTTTTTACAGAGTTATATAAAGAAGGTATTGTAGTTTCCTGTGGAAAAAAAGCTACGGAATATTTTGAAAAAAAGTCTGTAGCAGTTGAAAAAAGCTTTGTGTTTGATGATATTCCGGGCTATGACCAGGTAAAAGAGCTTTTCGGTTATATCCGTACATTAATGGAAGAAGGAAAAATCTCTTCGGTTAAAACTGTTTATCCGGAATATATAAATATGATAAAGCAGACACCCGTCTGCAAGGAGCTTTTCGCTGCTGAGGAAAAAGCAGCAGACAGTGAGGCACCGATTTTTGTGCCGGACAGAGAAACAGTAATTAAAAGCCTTGCTGAAAAAATCTTTCTCTCCGTGCTTTATAAAAGGGTGCTTGAAACTGCTCTTGGTGCGCAGGCATCAACTCTTACTGCAATGCGTTCGGCTTACGATACAGCTTGTGAATACAGTGCAAAATTAGAAACAGAAATGAACAGAAAGCGTCAGAGTCAGGTTACTGCTGACGTAATAGAAATCTCATCTGAATTCTCAATGAAAGGGGATATATGAAAATGGCAAAAGGTTCTGTGGGAATGGTGCAGAGAATAACAGGTCCCGTTGTGGATATTCTCTTTTCCTTAAATGAAATTCCCGATATTTTCAATGCCGTTAATGTTGAAGTTAACGACGAAATATATACCCTTGAGGTTTCTCAGCATCTGGGTAACGGTGAAGTAAGATGTATTTCAATGAATCCCACCGATGGTATGTCGCGTGGTATGATGGCTACAGATACAGGCGAGCCTATAAAAATCTCAGTTGGTGAAGAAACTCTCGGCAGAATGGTAAACGTAACCGGTGCACCTATTGACCGCGGTGAAAAAATAAAAACTGAACAGCAGTGGCCTATTCATCATCCGGCTCCTCCCTTTGCAGAAATTGTTTCATCAACTGATATTCTTGAAACGGGTATCAAGGTTATTGACCTTATGACACCGTACATCAAGGGCGGAAAAATCGGCCTTTTCGGCGGTGCAGGTGTAGGTAAAACAGTTCTTATTATGGAGCTTATCCGTAACGTTGCCTTTGAGCACGACGGCTACTCAGTTTTCGCCGGTGTAGGTGAACGTTCAAGAGAGGGTAATGACCTGTGGAATGAAATGAATCAGTCAGGGGTTATTAATAAAACAGCCCTTGTTTTTGGTCAGATGAACGAAACTGCAGGTGCAAGACTTCGTGTGCCTCTTGTAGGTCTTACAATGGCTGAATACTTCCGTGAAAAGTCACATAAGGATGTGCTTTTGTTTATTGATAATATTTTCCGTTTCACTCAGGCGGGCAGTGAGGTTTCTGCTCTTCTCGGCAGAATGCCTTCAGCCGTAGGTTATCAGCCTACACTTGCTTCAGAAATGGGTAAATTGCAGGAAAGAATTGTTTCAACCGGTAACGGGTCAATTACATCAGTTCAGGCAGTTTATGTACCTGCCGATGACCTTACTGACCCTGCTCCTGCAACTACTTTCTCTCACCTTGACGCAACAACCGTTCTTTCAAGAAAAATTGTTGAGCTTGGTATTTATCCCGCAGTTGACCCTCTTGAATCCTCTTCAAGAGCGCTCACACCTGATTTTGTAGGAGACAGACATTACAAGACCGCCAAGGAAACTCAGCGAGTGCTTCAGAAGTATGCTGAGCTTCAGGATATTATTGCAATTCTCGGTATGGATGAGCTGTCAGCGGAGGATAAAGAGCTTGTTAAACGAGCAAGAAGAGTACAGCGCTTTATGAGCCAGCCCTTCCACGTTGCTGAAAGCTTTACAGGTCAGCAGGGCATTTACGTGCCTCTTGAAAAGACTGTAGACAGCGTTGAAAGAATTCTTTCAGGTGAATGTGATAATATTCCCGAGCAGTATTTCCTTATGTCAGGCACAATTGACGATGTATTCCTCAAATACAAAAAGGAACACGGGTGAGAAAAATGAAGTTTATTCTTTTTACTCCTCACCGAAAGCTTCCTGAAATAGAGTGTGACAGCGTAAAGCTCAATATAGCCGACAGTGTTGACGGCAGCTTTTCCGGAGCGTACGGAATAAGAAAGGGTCACGCTAAAGCGGTGTTTACTCTTAAAGAGGGACGCATTTGTGTTTTGAATAACAATCAGGAGGTTTTCACTGTTGACTGCGGTGAGGGCTTCGCAACAGTTGACGGTGACGAGGTAAGAGTTACCGTTGACAGTGCAGAAATATAAATAAAAAACTGTCACTTTCCTTTCGGATAGTGACAGTTAATTTTTTACCATTCAAAAATAATTTCAGGATTTTCTAAAATCTCATCGACCTTTTTGATAAAGGGCATAAGGTCGGCAGCGCCGCCGATTTTGTGGTCGAAAATCATAGCCATAGGAAGCACCTTTTTCTTGCCCATTCTGAAGTTGCCGTCAGCTTCCTCAAATACACAGCATTTGTCGTGAACTCTGCCTGTGCCGAAAAGGAAGACCTGAGGATAAAGCGGCGGAATATATGTAATATCCACATCAAGCTTATCATAAAGTGTACCCCAGTTTGTGTAGCATACGGTACCTTCGGTGAAGTCATCAACCTTAAGTCCGTTACGGGTTTTATTGCCTGAGTTTTTGTAGGATTTCTTTTTGAAAAGGTTAGAGAATTTTGCAATCTTCGCCTTGCCGAAATAAGCTGAACGGAATTGTGAAAAGGTTGAAATCAGCTGACCCTTTGCAGCAAGTCCCATCATTCTCTGACGGGCAACGTTGAACATTACACTTTTAAGTCGGGTTTCACCTATGCGGAGCTTTACATCTTCAGACTGAAGAGCAATTTCTCTGAGACTTTTATCTTCAAGGTGATGAAGCTTAATCTGAAAGGTTTCGCCACTGTCAAGGCAGACAGCCATTGCAACGTCAATATGCTTTTTTATAATAAGTCTTCCGCTTGTTGCTCTGTGGTTGTATTCAAAGTGAGCGTTGAGTCTTGGAGCTGCCTTAAGACCTTCAACAAGCACCTTAATTATAAGCGAGTTGAAGGTGAGGGGATAGTCGCACTCCTTTTTAAGCTTCTGAAAAGCTTCCCACAGCTTTGTTACATCGGCTTCACGGGAGCAGGCAGTACCCGGGATATTTCTCTGAGAGTTTACAAGAACATTACTTGTAAGTCTGTCACGGATTGAAAGATATTCAATTATATCTCCTTCTTCGGGGGCAAGAGATGCTTTTTTAATATATTCCTTAAAGCTCATAACCTTTCTCCTTTATATACAGTTTTCTATATAACCCTCTATGTCGAACAAATCAAGTCCACTGTCCTTTCTCAGATAAAGCGGGTGGTGAGGGTGGCCTTTTTTTGAAATTGCACCTGAGCTGAACCAACGTGCATCAAACTCTTTGCCGATAGCAAGCATATCTCTGAGGCAGTCCTTAAGGTAAGGCCGCATTTCAACAATTGTGCCCCATGCAGCCCATACTGAGGGCTTTTCTTCTTTATAAAGAGAAAGTATGTAACGGAAAGCCTTCATATTTTCCTTGTGGAGCTCTTCGTTAAGCTCTTTATCCATATCGTCGGGCTTTGTTGCACGCTGAGCATAGACGTTGAACATAATAAAGCTGTCATAGCCGTTGCCGAGAGCGATTCGTTCAACAGATTTCAGCGTGTTATCAAGATCGTTAGGAGCGGCAGTTGAAGGGTTGATGCCGATACAGATAAGAGGGTTGTTACCCTTTGTGCCAAGAATGTAACGGTACTCACCGTAGTGGTTGGGCACATAAAGCCAATCCTCAACATTATATTCAATATGGTTCTGAATCTCGCTTTTTTCAAGTGCTGAGTAAAATTCCTCAATTTCCAGAAGCTGAGACTGTGATTTAGGAATATGCATAAAAATCTTCCTTTATATAATAGTATGGGAATTATAGCAAGAA
>JAFOXT010000364.1 GCA_017425745.1 Clostridia bacterium
AAGCTGTCAGACTTTCGAGAAATGTACAAGATGACCTTTTCTTTACCCCGAAGGCGTACATAGGTACTCCGAGAGGGTAAAAAAAGGTCAAAACAATGTCAAAATCGTACAAAGTTCGATGCTTTGTACGATTTTCTTTCTAATGATTTTAAATTAATTATATTACAATCAATCTCTTTATGAAGGAGATTGTTGTTCTTGTGCGTTTATCGACAGTCTGAACATACCACTGCTGTTGGCAGTGGTATGTTCTTCATCTTGCTTTGATTTGTTGTCTGATGATATGGAAAATTGCCCTTGAGCCTTTGACTGCGTAGTTTCTTATATTGCCGCCGATACCTGTCATAATAGGACTTCTCAGCTTCTTTTCATCAATGTTGTCTTCCTTAGCTTTTTCAAAACGCACATTGTCATCATAGAAGGGCTGAAGAAGTGAATCTTCAGGCGAGGCAACAACTGCGCCGTCAGCAAAGGAAAGGATATCTCCTTCAGGCATATCTCCCTTGTAAGCATAAAGACCGAGAAGAGAGGTTTCGCTGACACCGTTATAAGCGGGTGCAATGGACTTGCCCTGAGGAGTGATAAGGGTAAAGGTGTCAATAATCTGACCCTTTGCTCTGCTCCAATGGTTTCTCTGCTTTCCGAAATATGTGCCGAAGGGATTCATATGTACTGTTTTATCCTCATCAAGGCGCATAGGACAGTGAGCCATTGAGCCTGAAACCTGACGTGAATTTGCAACTGCAAAGGTGTAGCTTTCGTCAAAAAGACCCACAAGTCCTGCTGAAAGCTGATGGTTGAAGGAGTCAAGCTTAGTGTTCTTCTCGTCACATTCGGGGAAGCTCTGAGTGCGGAAGGAAGAAATGTCGTCCATAAAGTTGCGCTTGAGCACACTTGTGTCACCTTTGAAATCGGGCGTGAGCTGGAATGGAACTGCTTCGCTCCATTTCATATCTGAATATCTGCCGAGTGCAGAGTTTTCTGTTGAAATTGAGGTGGTTTCCGCTGTGTAGGGATAGTTGACTTCAGTGCGTACGAAAATTCCGTCTGAAAAATCAGTAGTGATATAATCGTAGGTAAATGAGCCGCCACGGATTTCACCGGGAAGATGAATTTCACCCTTTGTACGGATAGCAAAGCCATTACCGCCTACACTGAGAGGCTCAATTGAAGTGTATTCAAAATCGTATTTCTTCTTGTCGTAGGTGATATAGCTTTGAAGAAAATCTCTTGAGCCGATTCTCTTGTCGCCCATATACGCTCTGTAGGGCTTGCCGTTTTTAAGAAATTTAAGAGTCAGACCGCCTGCAGAAATCTCGTTGAAAGTAAGAGGCTCAGCAGTTTTCTTTTCTGCTTTTTCAATGTTAAGAGTGTAGCTCTTTTTCACCTTTTTGAATTTGCACATAAGATAAAGAGAGGTACAGTCTTCGTTCATAGGTAAAACAGTATAAGATTTAAGGTCGGGTGAAGAAAGAATAACCTCTGAAGCGTCTGTGATGTCACCGTTTACCTTAACCTGAGCAGAAAGAAAATCAGTTCCGTTAATGTTATGAAGTGTAAGCTTTTTAACCGATTTAAGAGCTTTACTTTCGCTTTTTATAATGCTTTCTGCAAGTGCGTCAGCCTTTTTCTCACGCTCAATATTAAGCACAGGCGTTGCAAGTCCGAAGTGAGTTGTTGAAAGAAGAAGCACTCTGTCACGGAAGGAGGGCGAAGCCTTATCTTCCTTTGAGTTTACCTTGGCCATAGCTCTTGCTCTGTCAACTGCAGTCCAGATTTTTCTGTTGTATGGCTTTTCTGACCAGGAAGCATAGCCTGTGAAGTTACCGTCAGCGGTATCGTGGGTGAAGTTGATTTCACCAAGAGGCTTATGCGTCTTTATGTAATTACCCGGTGTGTCAAAAACAACATAAGGCAGGTCAGCTACCTCTTTGACAAGGCCGTGAATACCGTCGGTATTTGCAAGCTTTGAGCCGATTACGGGAATATCGAGGGTTTCCCAGAAAATTGCATCGGCGTCCATATTGATGAAAATGAGAAGATCGTTTTTGATTTCGCCGCTTTCCTGTTTTGCTCTGAGCTCTTTAACCCACGCACGAAGACAACCCATATCGCAAACATCGGAGTTGCTGTAGGTGGGAAGAATTGTCATGCTTTCGTCCTTATAGGTATAGGTGAGGGGATTGAAGGCAAGCTCATCGGGAAGCTTCGGTACAATGGTACGGAAGGCGTCAAAGGGTACGCAGGAATAATAAAGGCAAAGAGCCTTCACACCTGTTTTATTATAAAGGCTTACCTGAGAGGGAGTGAACATAACCTCCTGAGGGCGCACAAGCATTTCAAAATCACCGAAAAGGTCTTTGAGGCCTGAGCCTTGTTCATTTGTAACGGCAAGGTCAATTGATGCGGTGAATTCGTCTTCGTTCATAGCACCGAGAGCACCGTTTGAGTAGCCCATAATTATGTTTTCATCGCCGTATTTTTTTACTCGCTCCTGCATTTTTTCAATTATATCGGGAGCATATTCGGGAAGAATTTTTTCAAGTGAAAAAAAGTTTTCGCTGTCCCAGGTGCCTTTTACGGGAATTCCGTTTTCATTGAATTTGGTAAGTGTATCAAGAATTTTTCTGATAATACGGATGTCCGAGCCAAAGCCTAAGTTATCGTTGCTGTCGCCTCGGTATGAATGGTAGCAGTTTACGTGAAAGCCGTAGGCAATATGTATTTTATAGTCCATTCTGTTTTCTCCTTTTATTGTTGTGATATGATTTTAACATTTTTAAATGGCAAGGTCAACTGCGAAAAAAATGTTTATATATTAATAATTCTTAATTCTTAATAATCTCTTCTTGTGTTGCAACTATAAAATAATCGACACTTCAGGCAAAAATGTTGAAAGTGTGTTTTTTATTGTGTTATACATATATAATTATTATGAATAAATTAAAAAGCATTAAGGAAAATCAGAAAAAATATTGATAAAACATAATTTTTATGGTAAAATTACGCAGGTTTGAAATCCGACGCCTTGTTACACAAACAATAGTGTCGGAAAATTTTTTGTAAGAATAAAAATATAGGAATTTTAAAATAGGAGTTTATTATAATGAATACTGAAAAAACAGTAAGAGGAAAAGCATCGGTTGAAAAGCCATGGTTACAGTACTATCCGGAAGAGCTTCGTAACTTTGTTCCATATGAAGGAACTCTTACAGATTTTATTCTTAAGAACAACCCCGACCACGACAGAACAATTATTGAATTTTACGGCAAGACCTTTACTCTCAATGATATTTTTGCTGAGAGAGATAAGATTGCAAAATCACTTCTCGCTGCAGGTGTAAAGGAAAATGACAAGCTTGTTGTAATTCTCAGAGCAGTGCCTGAGTTTATATTTGTTCTTCTTGCTGCTGAAAAAATAGGCGCAGCAATTGTTTGCCACGACGGTGAACCCGAAGAGCGTGCAGCTGCAATCAGAGATGCAAAGGCAAAGGTTGTTTTTTCAAACGACTTTATTACAAAGGAAGACGAAGAGCTTTACTTCAAGGATTCAGAACTTGAAACACTTGTTCTCGTTTCACCCTATACTTACGGCATCAAGGAAGAAATGCCTGATTATGTAAGTGAAGCAATTGAAAAGCTTTACAACGAATCAAGACCCTCAGATGAAAGAACCTTCGCCTGGAATGATTTCCTTAAAAAGGGTGAAAATCTTGAAAACGAGGTTTATCCTGAAAAGAATCCTGACAGACACCTCTACTGCTCATACACAAGCGGTTCAACAGGTCCTTCAAAGCAGGTTATTCACTCAGCTCGTTCAATGAACGGTGTTCTCAGCCAGCTTATTATTCCCGGTGGCTTCGGCTTTACAATGAAGGTGCTTCACACTCTTCTTCCTCCCGCACTTGTTGCAATTGCTAACTCAATTCTTCTTTTCAATGTTGCATTAGGTAACCACCTTGTGCTCAGCCCCTTCTGCGAAGCAGAGGATATTGACCTTGAATTTTTACGCTATAGTCCCAATCAGATGATTGCAGTGCCTATGATGGTTGAAATTCTTATGAACAGCAAGCGTATTCCCAAGGATTACTCAATGAAGGATCTTTATGTAATCGGTGGCGGTGCTGACCCAATGCACAACAAGTGGCTCAGAAGAATGCAGGATTTCCTCAGAAGCCACGGCTCATCAGCAGTATTCTCAATGTGCTACGGTCTTAGTGAAGCAGGCTCAACTGTTGCAAATCCCAAGCCTAACGCAGACTTCAGAAACTGCGGCGGCGGTATTCCTATGAGAGGTACAACAATTTCAATTTTTGAACCCGGCACACACAACGAGCTCAGCTACGGTGAAATCGGTGAAATCTGCACAAGCGGTCCTTCAAGCATGCTTGGCTACAGTACTAAGGAAGAAACTGACAAGACTCTTCAGCTTCACGAGGACGGCAAAATGTGGGTACACACAGGCGACTACGGTTGTATGAATCAGTTCGGTGAGCTCTTTGTTTACGGCAGAGGCCTTAATAAGCGCTTCGGTGGCGGATACCTTTATACAACTGTTATGGAAAACAAAATTGTTGATGTTAAGGGCGTAGAAGACTGCTTCTTCGTAATTGTTCCTGACAAAGAAAATGAAGGCTGCTTTGTTCCTTATCTTTATGTTGTTCCCGAAAAGGGCGTAGAATTAAAGAATATTGAAGCGGACATCAGAAGTCAGCTTGAA
>JAFOXT010000365.1 GCA_017425745.1 Clostridia bacterium
AGTCTTTTCAACGAAGCTACGGTGAAAATATGCCCCATTAAACCTTGTCATATCTATCTGTTGTCAGCTTGAGGTGCTCCGAGAGGGTAAAAAAGGTCAAAACAATGTAAAAATCGTACAAAGTTCGATGCTTTGTACGATTTTCTTCCTATTAATTTTAAATTAATTATATTATATTTTATCTCTTTACTGAGGAGATTGTTGTTCTTGTGCGTTTATCGACAGTCTGAGGCTACACTCTGATGAGTGTAGCCTCTTTGTTTACAGAATATATATATCCACATTGCGTCTGCCGAAGTTTACACAGTCGTTGTATGATCTCATATAAAGGTCAACTACTGTGCTGCTGTTGTGAATGAATCCGCCCGTATCACTTGCAGTTGCATAGCCGTAATGCCATCTTCCGTCAGAGGAAACTATGTACATTTTTGTTCCGTAGGGAATTTCTCTCGGGTCAACGGCAACTCTGCCCGGCATAGCTCTGACACCCGTTGAGCAGGTTGTTCCTGTGCAGTAGGCGGTAGCCTTTCCGCGGATAATCTTTTTGTATTTTATGGGTCGGTTATTTTCGTCAAGCTCAATTTTAAACGGGGGAGTAAGCTCTGAGATTATTCTCTTTCCGCTTACATAACCGTTGAGGTAACCTCCGGGTCTTGATTTTGAACCGCGTATAACTATTTTTGTAACAGGCTTTTTGGTTATTTCTGTGTGTATTGTTTCGGTTTTATGATACTTGCCGTCAATATAAAGGTCGCGCACAGTATCAATTTTTTTGCCGTCTTTACCTTTTGTTTTTACTTTGGCTTCATCTTCAAACTTACTGTCGTCATACTCTACCTTGGTTTCAAAAGGTACCTTGCCTTTTACTTTCTTATCCTTGAAGGTTACTCTTTTAACGGTTACTGTTGTGCTTGCTGTAATCTTTTCATTTCTCTCAGGCTCAACAATATCCATATCACTGAGGGCTATACCTTCTTTTTTCAAAAGCTGCTTCACAGTGCCGCCGCTGAAGTTAACCTTGCGTGTTTCGCCGTCAGCAGTAAGAGTCACCTTGAAGCCGCGTATGACAACAATGTTGATATTGTCGGTAACAGTATAGTCAAGAGGAAGATTAGCTTCATCACCGTTTCGAAGCTTAAGCCCTGCTTTTTTTATGGCGTCTTCCACAGTGCCCGTTACTTTAACCTTTTTGATGAATTTCTTCCCGTCATATACCTTAACTGTATGCTCTTTTGCAAGGGTAAGAATTTTTCTTCTGCTTTTCACTTCATAGGGAATCAGCTTATCCTTTTTTGTAACAGTGAAGGGAGTTTTTGCAAGGATTTTTTCGTTGTCCGAAGTGAAGGAATAAACAGTCTGCACCTGGTCTTCGCAAAATACAGCAGTAACATTAAGTGTGAAGTAAAGCACTGTGGCTGCAATTGCAAAACAAAGAAGCACAGAGCCGATTACAATAGCGGCAATCTGAATCTTTGGAAGAGTGTTATTATAGAATAGCGCTTTTTTTGAATAGTCCATTTTAGAATAGTACATTTAATCACCGTCGATTATTATATCAAAAAAGTCGCAATGTGTCAATTTTGTGGGAAATCATCAGTTCTGCACTTTGCTTTCTGCGCTCAGTTTATATACCTCGCTTTCAATGAGTGCGGTAACCTCATCAACATCAAAAACGATGCCCTTTGAAAGAAGAAAGGCAACTGCGTATTCCTTTTTCTGCTGACCTGCTTTGCTTCCGAAAAGCTGTTCTGCCGCTTTTACTGCAACACCTACCCAATAAGAAAGCTGCTCTTGGTTTTCCTTTGTAAGCTTTTTCTTGAGAGTGGGAATGAGAAAGCATGAAACAATTGCTGAAATTAAGGTGATGATGAATTCAAAAAGGGGTGTGTAATCATTTTTCATAAGTTTAAAATCTCCTTTAATTAATATATTGATGAACTGAATTTTCAAGGCTCTGAAGCCGTTTGTCAATGTGCTTTATTTTTTCTTCGGACAAGGTATCCTGCTTTTCAAGGGCGTAGGTACGGTCGATTAGTGAGCTCAGCTTTTCAACCTTTCCTTCAAGCTCACTGAGTCGGAAATTAGTAAGCTTTCCCGATGTTACAATGCCTGCAAAGGAGCCACCGAGAGTACCAAGAAGACTGAGTATGGCAATAAGAATATTTTCACTCATTTTATTTCCTCACAGTATCTGAGACATACCCACCCTGAGGGTGTTCTGCCCCAATCACTTCTTACCTCATAAACAGTGAAGGTCAGACCTTTAACATAGCCCGACGCCTCTTTGCCGTTTGTAAGAGCAAGAATTTTCTTCTGAGCCGAATAGGTGAGTGCTGAAAACTTCTTTTTTTCATATTTGGTTGACGGGCCCTTGCGTACATTAAGCACATCTGCAGTTACAATATAACAGCCCGGAGCATAACCCTCCTTTAAAGAGCCCAGATTGCTGAAAAACAGCCCTTTTGTATCTTTTACGGAAGTGAACCCCTGATCTATAAAAAAGAGATTCTCAGGCTTTTCTGAGCCTTTTTCAGTGGTGATGACCCATTTGCCTCTTGTATTCTTTGCCCAACCGTTGTTCAGCATTTTGCCCTTGCCGCCGCTTATGTGAAAATGGTTGCCTGTTGCTCCGTCCTTGCCCTCGCGGCATATTTTTTCCTTTCGCTTAAAGCTCTGACCAACCTTCAGCTTTTTAAGCTCACTGTCATCAGGGTGAGTTATAAGCATTGTAAAGTAATCTTTTGTTCCGTCTGCAAATGTAACCTTGCTGTCACTCTGCAGCCATATAGTGTTTGTGCCCTTTATACCTACTCCGTATATTCTCACTACGGTCATTTTATCGCAAGGGCAGTAGATGTAATCTCTGCCGCTGTCGGTACAGCCTTCGTCGATAGGGTAATCCTTAAGCTCTCCCGTAGTGTGCGGTAGATGTGATGTTTTTCCGTTGTAGCTTTGCGTTATGCGCATTGTTTTACACGGATAAATAAGATAGTTCTCCTGCATTTTAAATAAATCCTTTCTGCTTAAAAAAGCGCAGACGCTGTCAGAACCGTAAAAACGGAGCTTGACAGCGTCTTTTTATAAAATTATGTTCAGGAAATGGATGCAGCTCTCCCTGCTGCACGTTATATTTTAGAAAGTTTTTTTGAAAAGTCAATAGTAAAAGCCAAAAATAAGCTCGGCCAGGGTACAATAAAACGGACTGAAGCTGAGGCGCAGATTTTAAATGGTGATTAAATTTATGGTTTATGCATATTTTTCTTGTTTTTATGCACAAATACAAGGTGAAATTCAGTATTAAGATATAAATATTCACTGATTATGCATAAAAATAGAAAAATATTTGAAATTAACCCTTGACTTTTGCATAAACTTGCGTATAATAGGTTAAGTCATTGAAAAACAAACAGATTGGAGATAAATAAAATGAAAGAAAAAAAAGAAATCAAAAAGATTGTCCTTGCTTACTCAGGCGGACTTGACACATCAATCATTATCCCTTGGCTCAAGGAAAACTATAACGATGCAGAAGTAATTGCAGTTTCAGGTGATGTTGGTCAGGCTTCAGAGCTTGACGGTCTTGAAGAAAAGGCTCTTGCTACAGGCGCTTCAAAGCTTTACATCGAAGACCTCAACAAGGAATTCGTTGAAGATTACATCTACCCCACACTCAAGGCAGGCGCAGTTTATGAAGGCATGTACCTTCTCGGCACATCATTTGCTCGTCCTCTTATCGCTAAGAGAATTGTAGAAATCGCTCTTGCAGAAGGCGCTGATGCAATCTGTCACGGTTGCACAGGTAAGGGTAACGACCAGGTTCGTTTCGAGCTTGCAATCAAGGCTTTCGCTCCTGATATGGAAATCATCGCTCCCTGGAGAACATGGGAATTCAAGAGCCGTGAAGACGAAATTGAATATGCAATCAAGAAGAACATTCCTCTTAAGATTACAAGAGAAACAAACTACTCAAAGGATAAGAACATCTGGCACCTTTCACACGAAGGTCTTGATCTTGAAGATCCTGCAAACGAACCCAAGTATGCAGAAATTCTTGAAATGGGCGTAACTCCCGAACAGGCTCCCGATGTTCCCACATATGTAACAATCGGCTTTGAAAAGGGTGTTCCCTCAACACTCAACGGCGAAAAGCTTGACGGCCCCGCTATGGTTAAGGCGCTTAACAAAATCGGCGGCGATAACGGTATCGGTATTGCTGATATGGTTGAAAACCGTCTTGTTGGTATGAAGAGCCGTGGCGTTTACGAAACACCGGGCGGAACAATTCTTTACAAGGCTCACGAAATGCTTGAACAGCTTTGCCTTGACAAGGAAACTCAGCACCTTAAGATGCAGCTTGCTGTTAAGTTCTCAGAGCTTGTTTACAACGGTCAGTGGTTCACACCTTGCCGTGAAGCTCTTTCAGCTTTTGTTGACAAGACTCAGGAAACAGTTACAGGTGAAGTTAAGCTCAAGCTCTACAAGGGCACAATTATGGGCGCAGGTATGACATCACCCTACTCACTTTACAGTGAAGAAATGGCTACATTTGACGAGGACGATGTTTACGATCAGGCTGACAGCGCAGGCTTCATCAACCTCTTCGGTCTTCCCATCAAGGTTAAGGCTATGCTCTCAAAGGATTGGGACATTAAATAAGTGCAAGCGGCGCTTAAAAATTCATAAGATATATAGCAACATCCCACCGATTAAGGTGGGATGTTTTTTTGCGTTAATTATCTTGGGAATACAGGGTGTAGTATATCTGAAGCTTAGCACCGATTTTAAGCTGTAACTACATCATCAATCTGCTTTGGCGGTCTTTATATAAAGATTCAGCAGTAAGCTGAAACGGATATAATCGGAACGAAGTGACCCTTAACTCCACACTCCACTCTTCACACTCCACACTAAAAAGAAGGCAGAAAAATCTGCCTTCTTTTTTTATGATTTGTAGAATTCTTCGCAAGCTCTGTATGTGCTGTAAACGTCAAACTTCGAAACAACCTCATAAGGTGCGTGCATTGAAAGAACGGGAACACCGAGGTCAACAACATCAATGTTGAGGTTTGCAACATACATTGCAACTGTTCCTCCGCCGCCTTCGTCAACCTTGCCAAGCTCACCAATCTGCCAGGAAACGTTGCCTGCATCAAGAATGCGTCTTACCTTGCCTACAAATTCAGCACTTGCATCTGATGTGCCTGACTTACCTCTTGAGCCGGTGTACTTTGTAATAACAGCGCCGTGGTTGAGTGTGCAGCAGTTGTACTTGTCGTGAACTGAGGGGAAGGTGGGATCGAAGCAAGCGTTTACGTCAGCTGAAAGACATTCTGACTTTGAAAGGGCATCTCTGCCGTCAATGCCGTCCATCTTTGCAAGGTCACAGATGAAATACTTCATATAAGCTGAGTTAAGACCTGTGTTGCCGTCTGAACCGATTTCTTCCTTGTCTGAAAGAACAGCAAGAATTGTGTGTTCAGGGATGTCAGCATTGATAACAGCCTTGTATGCGGGATAAGCGCAAACTCTGTCGTCGTGACCGTAAGCGCCAATCATACTTCTGTCAAAGCCGATATCTGAAACGGGAAGAGCAGGTACAAGCTCAAGCTCTGCAGAAATGAAATCCTTTTCAATAATGCCGTACTTTTCGTTGAGCATTGAGAGAATGTTGAGCTTTACAAGCTCGCTGCCGCTGTCAGCCTTGAAGGGTCTTGAGCCGATGAGAATGTTGAGCTCTTCGCCCTTGATGCCGCCGCTGAGTGTTCTTTCACCCTGCTCTCTGCCAAGGTGGGGAAGAAGGTCAGTAATAACAAACTTGGGCTCGTCAGCCTTTTCACCGATTGAAACCTTGACTGTAGTACCGTCAGCCTTGATCATAACACCGTGAAGCGCAAGGGGAATTGCAGTCCACTGATACTTTTTAATACCGCCGTAGTAGTGAGTCTTGAAGTAAGCCATTTCGCAGTCTTCATAAAGAGGTGTGGGCTTAAGGTCAAGACGGGGTGAGTCGATGTGTGAAGCAACAATCTTTGCGCCTTC
>JAFOXT010000366.1 GCA_017425745.1 Clostridia bacterium
AATGTGCTAAGAAAACAGAGTTTGAAAGAACTCAGCTTGTTAAGGATAAGACCGGTGTTAAGCTCAGCGGCTTTACAGCAATCAATCCCGTTAACGGCAAGGAAATTCCCATTTTCATTTCAGACTACGTAATGATGGGCTACGGTACCGGTGCAATTATGGCTGTGCCTGCACACGACCAGAGAGACTACGACTTCGCTAAGGAGTTCGGTATTGATATTATCGAAGTAATCAAGGGCGGCGACATTTCAGTTGAAGCTTACACAGGCGACGGTGAAATGGTTAACTCAGATTATCTCAACGGCTACACAGATAAAAAGTCATCAATCGCTCGTGTTCTTGAAGAACTCGAAAAGCAGGGTATTGGTGAAAAGGGTGTTCAGTATAAGATGAAGGACTGGGCATTCAACCGTCAGCGTTACTGGGGCGAACCCATTCCCATTGTACACTGTCCCGAATGCGGCATTGTTCCCGTTCCCTACAGTGAGCTTCCTCTCAAGCTTCCCAAGGTTGAAAACTTTGAACCCGGTCAGGACGGCGAAAGCCCTCTTGCTAAGATTGATTCATTCGTAAACTGCACTTGTCCCAAGTGTGGCGCTGCAGCTAAGAGAGAAACAGACACAATGCCTCAGTGGGCAGGCTCTTCATGGTACTTCCTTCGTTATATCGACCCGAAGAACGAAGAAGCCTTTGCCGATATGGAAAAGCTTAAGTACTGGGGTCAGGTTGACTGGTACAACGGCGGTATGGAGCACGTAACACGTCACCTTATCTACTCACGTTTCTGGCACAAGTTCCTTTATGATATCGGTGCAGTACCCACTGCAGAGCCCTATGCAAAGAGAACAGCTCAGGGTCTTATTCTCGGACCCGACGGCGTAAAGATGTCAAAGTCAAGAGGCAAC
Organism: Clostridia bacterium; assembly: GCA_017425745.1. GTDB lineage: Bacteria > Bacillota > Clostridia > Oscillospirales > Acutalibacteraceae > UBA6857. The sequence goes on from JAFOXT010000366.1 coordinate 906, forward strand.
GTAATTGACCCCAACGATGTTGTTGATTCATTCGGTGCAGACGTTCTTCGTACATACGTACTCTTTATGGGTGACTACGAAAAGGCTGCTCCCTGGTCAGAAGACAGCGTTAAGGGCTGTAAGAGATTCATTGACAGAGTATGGAATCTTCAGACAATTCTTAACGACAGTGAAGAATATTCAAAGAAGCTTGAAGCTCCCTTCAACAGAACAATCAAGAAGGTTTCATCTGATATTGAAACACTTAAGTACAACACAGCAATTGCTGCACTTATGACACTTCTTAACGAAATCTATGAAGCAGGCTCAATTACAAGAAAAGAGCTTAAGGTATTCATTTCACTTCTCAATCCCTTTGCTCCTCATATTACAGAGGAAATCAACGAAAAAATGGGCTTTGATACACTTCTTGCAGTTACAGAATGGCCCACATTTGATGAAGCAAAGTGTGTTGAATCAGAAATTGAAATTGCTGTTCAGGTTAACGGCAAGGTAAGAGCTAAGCTCATGATTCCTGCTGACTGCACTCAGGAAGAAGCAATTGCCAAGGCTAAGGCTGACGAAAAAATTGCTGCTGAAATGGCAGGCAAAACAGTAATCAAGGAGCTTTATGTAAAGGGCAGACTTGTAAATATTGTTGTAAAATAAGAAAAAATGCAAAAATTGCGTCAAAAGTGAATTATTGTTTGTTGTTTTCTCTTGACAAGCAGTAAACTATGATGTATAATATTTTGCGTATCCTTAGATGGAAATATACCCCTGCTAACAGGTAAGGGAGGGAAATATAGATGAGTCAGGTAAAAGTAAAAGAGAACGAGTCACTTGACAGCGCTCTCAGACGTTTTAAGAGACAGACTTCACGCGACGGTATCATCCAGGAAGTTCGTAAAAGAGAACACTACGAAAAGCCTTCAGTTGCAAGAAAAAAGAAGTCTGAAGCTGCTCGTAAGCGTAAATTTAAGTAATTAACGAAAATCACCCGAGGGCTTTCTTTGGGTGATTTTTTCTTCAATTTCAGATTAATACCCGAAAGGTTTGATATATATGATTAATAAGCTCAAGGCTTATCTTAAAGAAAAAAATGCGGCAGCGCTCATTATGAGTGAGGAGAATATCTGCTATTTTACATCCTTCCATTCAAGCAACGGCTACCTTATAGTAACAGGGGAGAAGGCTTACTTTTTTACCGATTCCCGTTATATCGAGGCTGCTCAGAATAAAATTACATCCTGCGACGAGGTGCTTCTTCTTAAAAGCATGAAGGAAGAGCTTGTGCCTTTTATCGCCTCACTTGGCAAAAATGAGCTTTTTGTTGAAGCAGAGAGAATCACCCTCAGCCGTTATACTGAGCTTAAAACTCTTTTTACAGGTGTAACTGTAAACGGAAACGGTGAGCTTGACAAAAAGATTTCAGAAATCCGTACTGTAAAAAACAGAGAGCAGGTTAATACTATTATAAAGGCTCAGCGAATAGCTGAAAAAGCTTTTGATTACATCCTCACCTTTATTAAAGAGGGTGTTACAGAAAAGGAAGTTGCTCTCGCTCTTGAATACTTTATGCTTAAAAACGGTGCTGATGCACTTTCCTTTGACACAATTGCAGTAAGCGGCAAAAACAGCTCAATGCCTCACGGTGTGCCTACCGACAAGAAAATTGAAAAAGGTGACTTCATCACAATGGACTACGGCGCTGTCTGCGATTTCTATCACTCCGATATGACACGTACAGTAGCAGTAGGTGAGGTTTCCTCCAAGCAGATTGAGGTTTACGAAACTGTTCTCAAGGCTCAGGAAGAGGCTTTCAGAGTGATGAAAGCAGGCATTCCCACAAAGGATGTTGACAAGGCCGCAAGAGATGTAATCAGAAATGCAGGCTACGGTGACTTCTTCGGTCACGGACTCGGTCACGGTGTAGGTGTGGAAATTCACGAGCTTCCGTCACTCAACCCGTCAAGCACTGCAATTCTTGAAGCAGGCAACATTGTTACAAACGAGCCGGGTATTTATCTTCCCGGTGAGTTCGGTGTAAGAATTGAGGATATGGCTCTCATTACAGATGACGGCTATGAAAATCTTACCCTTTCAGAGAAAAAGCTTATTATTCTATAATAAATTTGAGGTGTACCAATGCCGATGTATGAAAACGAAATCAGACCTGAAAGAGCACTTCTTGTCAGCGTTGATACAGGCGATTTTGACGCTCAGGTATCAATTGACGAGCTTGAGGAGCTTGCTTCCACTGCAGGCGCAGTAACAATAGGTCAGGTTATACAGAAAAAAGAAGCACCCGAAAAAGCAACCTTTGTTGGTGTGGGTAAGCTTGCAGAAATTATTGCCTTTTGTCAGAGTAATGAGGTTGACCTTCTTATTTTTGACTCAGAGCTTTCGCCCTCGCAGCAGAGAAACCTTGAAAAGCTGACGGGCGTAAGAGTAATTGACAGAACAACACTCATTCTTGATATCTTTGCTCAGAGAGCAAGAAGCAGTGAGGGTAAGCTTCAGGTTGAGCTTGCTCAGCTTCGCTATCAGCTTCCCCGTCTTGCAGGTCAGGGTACATCACTTTCCCGTCTCGGCGGTGGTATCGGTACAAGAGGTCCCGGTGAAACAAAGCTTGAAAGCGACAAGCGACACATCAGAAGACGTATCCAGAAGCTTGAGGAAGACCTTGAAGCAATGGAAAAAAGACGTCATCAGATGAGAAAAAGAAGAGAAAAAGACAGTGTACAGACTGTTGCAATTGTAGGCTACACCAACGCAGGTAAGTCGACTCTTATGAATGCTCTTACCGATGCAGGTGTGCTTGCCGAAAATAAGCTTTTTGCAACTCTTGACCCAACCTCAAGAGCCCTTACTCTGCCCGACGGCAGACAGGTTATGCTTGTTGACACTGTTGGATTTATAAGACGACTTCCCCATAAGCTTGTTGAAGCCTTTAAATCAACTCTTGAAGAGGCGGCTTCAGCAACACTTGTGCTCAACGTTTGCGATGCTTCAGACGAGCACGCAGCAGAGCACCTTGAGGTTACTCAGAAGCTTCTCAGTGAGCTTGGCTATGAGGATAAGCCCATAATTTCCGTAATGAACAAGTGCGATAAGGTGGGCGATATTTATTCAATGCACACTTTCGGCAAAACTGTAATGATTTCTGCACTTCAGCAAAAGGGCTTTGACGAGCTTCTCACAGCAATTCTGAAGGAGCTTCCTCCCACAAGAAGAAAGGTTGAACTTATGCTGCCTTTCTCTCAGGGTGCAATTGCGGCAAGAATCCGTAACGAAGGTGCAGTTGAAGAAGAGGAATATAAGCCCGAAGGCCTTTATATGAGAGCAATTATTGACATCGCCCTGATTTCTCAGGTTGAAGAGTGGCTTATTTAAAGAGTTGAGAGTGAAGAGTGGAGTGTGGAGTTAAGAAACCCTTCCACCGCTAAAGCGGTCCCCCTTCCCTTTCAGGGACGGCAAGGTAAGGTTTGATGATTGTAACGCTTCGCTCCGATTATATACTGACGAAAACATCAAATGACAGCACCGTAGGGACCGGCGTACTCGACGGTCCGTCTGACAGCCATAGCAAAAACGGATAATGTATTACCGTAGGGACACGGCTTGCAGTGTCCGCCAAAATCAGAGTAATTTCTCCATAAACCCATTCAGCTCAATATTCGATATATCACAGGCGATTACCTCACCCTTATAGGTGAGAATATTACCGCGAATCTGACCGTTTGAATTTTCAAAGCCCGGGTAGTTGGTTATTTCATAGCTCCAGCTTTTTACCCGCAAGCCCTTATATTCCGTAAGGTCAAAGCCCTGAGCTTTTTGTAGCTCGTTATATTCGTTATATACTTTGTCAAACTCTTCGGGTATAATAATCTCTCTCACTTCAAGGGGCACAGGGTTCACCGTAAAGCCTGCACCGGCAAAAAAGCTCTGTCTTTCTTCTTCAGTTTCAGCTTTTAAAGAGTAAGAATTTACCTTTGAAACGGGCGTACTGCTGCTTTCGGAAACATAAACAACTCCACCGATTACAGTGAGAATAAAAGCAACAGCAATGGCAAAAATGCTTTTAAGGTGCTTTGATTTAACTGATATTACAAACATATAACCACCGACTTTAAATTTACTTATTTATATATATGTGCCGTTTTCGGCAATAATGCAAAAATCGTGAGGTATAAAATGGACTACATACCCTATAATTCCAGAAACGAGCTTCATAAAAGTCCCTTCGGGGCAGTGCGTGAGGGCGACACAATTGTGTTCAAGGTTGTTCTTCCAAGAAGCCTTCAGTGCTCCCGTGTTGACCTTGTTATAAAAAGCGACAAGGGCGACTACACCTGCCATTCAATGAACTGGCTTTCAATGGAGGGCGAAAATGAGGAATGGTGGGCACTTGGCTATACTGCCAAAGGTGCTGACATTTACTTCTACCATTTTGAATACGAAACTCCCTACGGCAGAACTGCAATAAGACACGACGGCAGCTTTCTCGGCAGTCTTTCAGGCGGCAGAGATGATTGGCAGCTTTCTGTTTATGCAAAGGATTTCTCAACACCCGATTGGCTCAAGGGTGGGCTTATTTATCAGATTTTCCCCGACAGATTCTATTTCTCGGGTGAAGAAAAGAAGAATATACCCTCAGGCAGAAAGCTCCGTACAGACATTTTCGGCGAGCCTGAGTGGATTCCCACAAAAGAGGGCAAGGTGCTCAACAACGATTACTTTCAGGGCGACCTTAAGGGAATTACCGAAAAGCTTCCCTACATCGCTTCTCTCGGTGTAAGCTGTATCTACCTTAATCCGATATTTGAGGCTCAGAGCAACCACCGTTACGATACTGCCGATTACAGCAGAATTGACCCTCTTCTCGGCACAGAGAAGGATTTTACCACTCTTTGCAAAAAGGCAGAGGAATACGGCATTTCCGTAATTTTAGACGGTGTTTTCAGCCACACAGGTGACGACAGCATCTACTTTAACAAGTACGGCAGATACGACAGCTTGGGCGCTTATCAGTCAACGGAATCACCTTACTATAAATGGTATAAATTCCGTAAGCACCCCGACGATTACCACTCATGGTGGGGCATAAGTATTCTTCCCGAGGTTATTGAGGAAACTGATGAGTTTATCGAATTTATTGCAGGCGAAAAGGGCATTCTCAGAAAATGGCTTTCACTTGGTGCAAGAGGCTGGCGACTTGACGTTGCCGACGAGCTTCCCGATAAATTCCTTGATGCACTGCGTATTGCCGTTAAGAGCGAAAACAAAGATGCAATAGTCCTTGGCGAAGTGTGGGAGGATGCCTCAAACAAATTCGCCTACGGTGAAAGAAGACGATACTTTGGCGGTAAACAGCTTGACTCTGTAATGAATTATCCCTTTGCCGATGCTATTATTTCTTTCATAAGAAGCGGAAGAGTTGAAGGCTTTTCTGAAAAAATTATGACAGTGCTTGAAAATTATCCCAAGTGCTGTATAGATGTGCTGATGAATCATATCGGTACCCACGATACAATGAGAGCAATTACAGCCCTTAGTGGTGAAAGCTGTGAATACCGCGACAGATATTGGCAGAGCGGTAAAAAGCTCACAAAGGAGCAGTATGACAAAGGCGTAAGACTTCTTAAGCTTGCGTCAATGATTCAGTATACACTTCCCGGTGTGCCATCACTTTATTACGGTGACGAAGCAGGTATGGAGGGCTACAAAGACCCCTTTAACCGTTTCTGCTACCCTTGGGGCAGAGAAAACAAGGAGCTTATTGAGTTTTACAAGGCTCTCGGCGAAATGCGAAAAAACTGCGATTGCTTCAGAGAGGGCGAATACCGTACTCTTTCCGCAATGCTTTCCTGTCTTGCCTTTGAAAGAAAGGGCAAAAAGGATAAGGTGCTTGTGATTATCAACCGTAATGAGCACGAAATTGACTATTATCTTCCCTATGAATGGCACAATGCCCAGTGCATTTTCGGAAGAGAAATGCAGGGCGACAAGGCTCACCTTGGTGCACTTGAAGGGATTATACTTAAAAAGTAAATGCAGAATGCAAAATTTACCCCTCTGTCAAAATTCTTTAAGGAATTTTGACATCTCCCCTTTCAGGGGAGACGAGCTGACGAATTCTTTAGCGAATCATTCAACCTTAAAAGAGAAAAATTATTAAGCTTTTAAATATTTATAAATAAGCCTTTCTTGTCGCCCCTGAAAGGGGAGATGTCACGAAGTGACAGAGGGGTTTTAAAGGATTCTTCACTGCGTTCAGAATGACAAACCCCGACGGTCCGTTTGACCGACACAACACACTTTAAATACAAAATCAACCGACCAACATAATAAAAAGGAGAATACAAATGAGTAACTGGACAGAGGTTAAAATCAGCGTAAATTCAAAGGATGTAGATAAAGCGGGCGACATCGCTTCAATGGTTGTACCTTACGGAATTTATATCGAAGACTACAGCGAGCTTGAAAAGGAAGCTTGGGAAATTGCTCACATCGACCTTATAGACGAAGACCTTCTTAAAAAGGACAGAAACAAGGCTATAGTTCACGTTTACATTTCACCTGAAGAAAACCCTATGGAGGCTGTTGCCTTCCTTCGTGAGCGCTACAGTGCAGAAAATATCGATAGCGAAATTATGCTTAACGAGTGCAGAAACGAAGACTGGGAAAACAACTGGAAGCAGTATTTCCATCCCATTCCCGTTGGTGAAAAGCTTCTCATCAGACCTATCTGGGAGGAAGAATTTGAAGCAGGGGACAGAGCAGTGCTCAACATTGAGCCGGGTCTTGCTTTTGGTACAGGTACTCACGAAACCACAAGACTCTGTCTTGAAACTCTTGAAAAGCACATAAAAAAAGGCACAACCGTTCTTGATATCGGCTGTGGCAGCGGTATCCTTTCAATTGCTTCACTTCTTTTAGGAGCAGAAAAAGCTGTTGGTGTTGACATTGACGCCCTTGCAGTTAAAACTGCCAAGGAAAACGGCGAGGTTAACGGCTTCAAGGAGCCTGAGTACACAATTCTTCAGGGCAACCTTACAGACAAGGTAAGCGGCAAATTTGACGTTGTTGTGGCTAACATTGTAGCAGATGTAATCATTATGTTCTGCAAGGACGTTGCTTCATTTATGAATGAAGGAGGTGTGTTCATCACCTCTGGTATTATTGATACAAGAGAGCAGGACGTTATTGATGCGTTCAATAAGTACGGCTTTAAAATAAAGGCAAGACACACCGAAGGCGGTTGGGTCTGCTTCGAATGTGAATAAAAAATACAAAGTGCAAAATTAGCCCCTTCCGTCTGACCTTCGGTCTACCACCTTTCCTCTGAAGTGACGGCATCGAGGCTCCTTATTTGAGGGAGCAACCACATAAAAAACAACGCTCAGAGCACAAAACTCTGAGCGTTTTATAATTCATTTCAGTTTCAGTAGCCTTACAGAAGAATGATAAGGAACTGTG
>JAFOXT010000367.1 GCA_017425745.1 Clostridia bacterium
ACGAATTCTTTGCTTTTGTTACTGAGTACAAGGCAGACATCATTGCATTTATCCAGGCTATTATCAATTTCTTCACAACTATTTTCTCAAGCGAAGAAGCATAATCAGAAAGATAATTTTAAAGCAGCACAGTTCATTCTGTGTTGCTTTTTTGTTTGTGTATATAAAAACCCGTCACACCACTGTGACGGGTCTACTGTTTTATTCGATTAATCAGAACTGAAGCACTCTGATTACATTTTCCATTGCTGAAATTTTTGCAATTACATCATCGCTTGCGTGGTTAGGTGTGTCCACCATTGTTACAGCATAATCGCCCTTTGAACGGTTTGCCATATTTTCAATATTGATGCCTTCAGATGAAATGTTTGTTGTAATTGTGCTGATTACGTTGGGCACATTCTTGTGAAGAATTACAAGACGTGCTTCAGCGCCTCTGGGCATTGAAATTGAGGGATAATTCACGCTGTTAGTGATGTTGCCGTTCTGAAGGAAATCGTCAAGCTGCTGAGCTGCCATAATTGCGCAGTTGTCTTCGCTTTCGCTTGTTGATGCACCGAGATGGGGAATTGTAACAATACCCTTTGTGTTAATTGTTTCCTCTGTGGGGAAGTCTGTTACATATGCCTTTACCTTACCGCTTTCAAGCGCTGCCTTAAGGTCAGCAGCATTAACAAGGTCAGCTCTTGAAATATTTACTATTCTTACGCCGTCCTTCATCTTAGCGATTGTTTCTGCGTTGATCATACCCTTTGTGTCCTTTGTTGAAGGAACATGAAGAGAAATATAGTCAGCCTTTGCAAAAACCTCGTCATAGCTTGAAGCCTTATCAATGTGTCTTGAAAGGTGCCATGCACCGTCAACTGTAATAAAGGGGTCGCAGCCGATAACCTTCATACCAAGCTGCATTGCTGCGTGTGCAACCATACCGCCGATTGCACCAAGACCGATTACACCAAGAGTTTTGCCTAAAAGCTCGTTGCCCGCAAAAGCACTCTTGCCTTTTTCAACCTGCTTTGCAACATCCTCTGTAAGAGTATTAGCCCAGCTTATACCGCCGATAATATCTCTTGCTGAAAGAAGAAGTGCTGCAATTGTAAGCTCCTTAACACCGTTTGCATTTGCACCGGGTGTGTTGAATACAACAATACCCTTTTCAGCACATTCCTCTGTGGGAATGTTGTTTACACCGGCGCCGCAACGTACAATTGCCTTAAGCTCACTGCCGAACTCCATATCGTGAAGTGATGCTGAACGCACCATAATGCCCTCAGGATTTTCAGCTGTATCTGTAATGTTATACTTACCTGCGTCAAGCTCTGCAAGACCGCAAGCAGCAATTTTGTTCATGGTTTTAATCTCTTTCACTGTAAACAACTCCTTATGCCTTGGGATTTTCGGCAGCGAATTTCTTCATAAATTCCACAAGAGCTTCTACACCTTCGTAAGGCATAGCGTTGTAGATTGAAGCACGCATACCGCCAACACTTCTGTGACCCTTAAGGTTTTCGAGACCAGCCTTAGCAGCCTCTGCAGGGAACTTTTTGTCAAGCTCTTCACTGCCTGTTACGAAAGTAACGTTCATCATTGAACGGCTTTCCTTTGAAACAGGAGCGATGTAATAATCCTGAGAATCAAGATAATCATAAAGAAGAGCAGCCTTCTTTTCGTTAAGCTTCTTCATTGCTTCAAGACCGCCAAGCTCCTTGATCCACTCGTAAACAAGCTTTGCAACATAGATGCAGTAGCAGGGAGGAGTGTTGTACATTGAATCAGCATCAGCCATAAGCTGATAGTTGAGCATTTCGGGAGTAATATCCATACAGTTACCGATAAGATCCTCACGTACAATTACAAGTGTAAGACCTGCGGGAGCCATATTCTTCTGAGCGCCTGCGTAGATAAGACCGAACTTTGAAACGTCAACGGGCTCTGAGATAATGCATGATGACATATCTGCAACAAGAGGAATATCGCCTGTATCGGGAATGTAGTTATACTTTGTACCGTAAATTGTGTTGTTGAAGCAAACGTGTACATAGTCTGCATCAGGACGGAAGGATTCTCTTGTTGTTTCGGGAATCTTTGAGAAATTGTCGTCCTTTGATGAAGCTGCAACAACAACGTCACCATACTTACAAGCCTGCTTGTAAGCCTTGGTTGAGAACTGACCTGAAAGAATATAGTCAGCCTTGCCGTTTTTTGTCATAAGGTTCATGGGAACTGCTGCAAACTGTGTTGATGCACCGCCCTGAAGGAAAAGAACCTTGTAGTTATCGGGAATGTTCATAATCTCTCTGAGAAGAGCTTCTGCTTCCTTGATAATTACGTCGTAGTGCTTTGAACGGTGGCTCATTTCCATAACGGACATACCGCTTTCACCGTAGCAGAGCATTTCGTCTGCAGCCTTCTGAAGCACGCTTAAAGGAAGCATTGAAGGACCTGCTGAAAAGTTATAAACTCGTTTCATACTAATTCACCTCATATAATTCTATGTAGAATTCAAAACATTTTACCACATTAAAATGTTAAATCCGATTATATACCTTAATAATAGCGATGTCAAGCAAAATAATTCTGTTTTATTGTTTTTTGTGAAAAACTTACAAAAATAAGGACTTTTGGTTGGTGTAAGTGAAAAAGGAAAATGTCGGTATGCTGATTGGTCAGCATACCGACAAATTGGAATTTAACTATCTTTTTCTCCTGTCACATCATTCATACACAACAATGCCATTACTAACGATACCACAAATAACGATATATCTGTTGTTGCAACGCTATTCATAAAGTAATCTACTATCGACATCATTAACATTGATAGCAATGTATCCAAAACCACAAAAATCACTTTAGCTTCAATAGCAGTTATTTTCTTAAAATGTGTAAACAATACTTTAGGGAGAGCCTTTACAAACAGTTCGATAGGAAAAGATAACACTCCCGATATTACAAAGAACAAAATGATACTCCCTATAGACTGATATGTAAATCCAAACAA
>JAFOXT010000368.1 GCA_017425745.1 Clostridia bacterium
CAAGTGGGGCGTTACAACCTCACAGAGCTACTTCCCCAGCGATAACTCAGAATTCTTTGACGGTGTTGACGACAGCCTTATTGACTGGATAAGAAACTATTCTGACCTTCAGTTTGAAACTGACGTAAGAGGCTGGCTGGGCAGAATGATGTTCTCAGGCGAGGAAGCTACAAAATCTGCGAAGGTGCTTTCCGGTGGTGAAAGAGTTCGCTGTATGCTTTGTAAAATGATGCTCAGCGGTGCAAACGTGCTTATTCTTGACGAGCCCACCAACCACCTTGACCTTGAATCAATCACAGCACTCAATAACGCCCTCATTAAGTTCAAGGGTGCTCTGCTCTTTACCTCACACGACCACCAGTTCGTGCAGTCAATTGCAGACAGAATTATTGAATTCAGACCCAACGGCGTTTATGACAAGAAAGAAACCTATGATGAGTTCCTTGAAAACAACGAGCTTCTCATTACAAAATAAAAAGGAGTACCCTATGATATATGTAATCGGCGACATTCACGGTGACAAAGAAAAATTTGACTCAATGATGGAAAAGCTCTCTCCCACAGATAACGACACCGTGTTTGTTCTCGGCGATATAATCAATATCGGTGACAGCAGTATTGAGCTTCTTCAGGATATGATGTACCGCCCCAACGTGTATCCCGTTCTCGGTGAGCACGAATATATGGCAAAAAAGGTTTTTCCTCTTCTTGCAGAGTTTTCATCAGCAGATGAAGCACACGAAAAGCTTCAGGGTGAAAACAAAGAGCTTTTTGAAAAATGGCTTAAAATGAAGAGCGAAAAAACCACTGAGGATTTTCTCAGCCTTGACGAGGAAGGTAAGGAGAGCATTATCGACTACCTTTCAGAGTTTGAGCCCTTTGAAGAAATCAGTGCAGGCGGAAAGAGCTTTGTTCTCTGCCACGCAGGTATTAATAATTTTGAAGAGGATAAAGACCTCAGCGAATATGACGAGGAGGATTTTGTCTTTGCAAAAACCGACTACAGCACAATTTATTTTGCTGACAGATATCTCGTAACAGGCCACACACCAACAGCTGTTATTGACAGAAGCCTTACAGGTAAGGTTTACTCAAAAAAGAGACACCTTGCAATTGACTGCGGCTGCGGTTACGGCGGAAGACTCGCAGCAGTTTGTCTTGACAAATTAAAGGTTTATTATGTCTGATAAAAGATTGATTCTTAGGAGATGTGTAAAATGTATAATTTTGATGTAATCAACGACAGAAGAAACACTAACTGCCTTAAATTTGACTTTGCAAAAGAAAACAATATGCCCGAAGACCTTGTGTCAATGTGGATTGCAGATATGGACTTTATGGCTCCCGATAGCGTAATAAATGCCCTTAAAGCCTATGTTGACAAAGGAATTTTCGGATACAGCGACCCCAAGGACGATTACTTTGAGGTTGTAATCAATTGGTTTAAAAAGCACTTTGACTGGGAAATCAGAAAAGAGTGGATTGTAAAAACTCCCGGTGTTGTAATTGCTCTTGCAATTGCCGTAAGAGCCTTCACCGAAAAGGGCGATGCTGTAATTATTCAGCCTCCCGTTTACTATCCGTTCTATAATGTAATAAGAAACAACGACAGAAAAATCATCGAAAGCCCCCTTGTTTATAAAGACGGTGCTTATTCAATTGACTTTGCCGATTTTGAAAACAAGATTAAAGAAAACGGCGTAAAGCTTTTCATTATGTGCAGTCCCCACAACCCCGTTTGCAGAGTGTGGACTAAAGAGGAGCTTCAGAAGCTTGGTGAAATCTGTAAAAAGTATAATCTCTATGTGGTATCTGACGAAATTCACTGCGACTTCGTTTATCCCGGCCATGAGCACACACCCTTTATGCTTGCCTGCCCTGAAATGGCTGACAGAATGGTTATCTGCACTGCACCCAGCAAGACCTTTAATATTGCAGGTCTTCAGATGTCAAACATTGTAATTCCCGGCGAGGAAACAAAGGCTCTTTATGAAAAAGAGCTTATTGGCGCAGGTCATACCTGTAGCAACGCTATGGGCGTGCTTGCTGCAAAGGCTGCTTATGAGGGTGGCGAGGAATGGTATAAGGAATGCTTCAGCTACATAAGGGGCAACCTTGACTATGTGCGTGATTTTGTAAAAGAAAATCTTCCCGGCATAAAGCTTATTGAGCCTCAGGGCACATATTTTGCGTGGCTTGACTGCAGCGGTCTTGGTATGAACAAAGACGAGCTTAACGACTTCATTGTAACAAAGGCAAAGCTATGGCTTGACGGCGGTCACATCTTCGGCGAAAGCTCAGAGCTTTTCCAGAGAATTGTTCTCGCTTGTCCCCGAGCAACCGTTGAAAAAGCAATGGAAAACCTTAAAATTGCCGTACAGGAATTAAAATAAGTACAAATTGTTACGACGGCACTTTTTCGCAACAAAAAATATGAATTTGTTGTAAATTTCACTTGGTAATTCTTGACTATATTAACTTCAGAGTTTAAAATGCTGATGTAACTACAAAATGTTTATTTTTCATTTTCATAGTTGCCTCATTCAAATTCCTTCAAAAGTCGTCGGCTTCAGCCGGCGATTTTTGTTTGCAAAAAAACTAATCTTGTGATAGAATCAGTTAAAAGAAAAAACGAAAGGAGATTATTCTGTGCGCAACTATCAGAAAGAGCTTGAAAAGCTTATTGAAAAAAATCAGAAAGAAGAAAAAGTACCCTCTCTTCTTCTCCATTCCTGCTGTGCACCCTGCAGCAGCTACTGTCTTTCCTATCTGTCACAGTATTTCAGAATAACCCTTCTTTATTATAATCCCAACATCTACCCCGAAGAGGAATACTTCAAAAGAGTTGAGGAGCAGAAAAGACTTATTGAAGAAATGGACTTTTTGAATCCCGTAAGCTTTATTGAAGGAAGCTTTGACCCTCAGGAATTCTACTCGGCAGTAAAGGGCCTTGAAAAATGCCGTGAAGGCGGTGAAAGATGCTTTAAGTGCTATGAATTGCGTCTTCGTGAGGCTGCAGAATATGCAAAAAAGGGCGGCTTCGATTATTTCACAACAACCCTTTCCATAAGCCCACTTAAAAACGCCGTAAAGATTAACGAAATCGGTGAAGCCCTTGCAGAAAAATACGGTGTAAGCCATCTTCCGTCAGGTTTCAAAAAGAAGGAAGGCTACAAAAAAAGCATTGAATTTTCAAGGCAGTATAATCTTTACCGTCAGGATTATTGCGGCTGTGTGTTTTCAAAAAAAGAGCGTGACAGCATATAAATCCCTATAGCAAATATAATACTTAATAAAGAAAACTGACCTGTAAAGGAGAATTACTATGGCAACTAATCAGATAAAGGCAAAAAGAGATGACAACAAATCGCTTTTCAGCATTCCCTACGGCTTATTTCTTGTAACAAGCTCACTTGACAGCAAGGCTAACGGACTTATAGTAAACACCGTAACTCAGGTAACCAATACACCCAACCGTGTTGCCGTTACAATCAATAAGGACAACTATTCCCATACAATTATAAAAGAAACAGGCATTCTCAACGTAAACTGCCTTACAACAGAAACACCTTTTTCAATTTTTCAGAATTTCGGCTTTCAGAGCGGTAAGGACAAGGATAAGTTTGAAGGCATTTCTCATTCCCTCAGCGAAAACGGTCTGCCTGTGCTAAATGACTATGTGAACACCTTTATTTCCCTTAAGGTTACCGATTATGTTGACTTCGGCACTCACGGAATGTTCATCTGTGAAATTACGGACAGCGGCATTATCAACGACAAGGAAACCGTTACCTACAGCTATTATCAGAAGCATATAAAGCCTCGACCTGAAGAAAAGAAATCAAAGGGTTATGTATGTAAAATCTGTGGCTATGTATATGAGGGTGAGGACTTACCTGAGGACTTTATCTGTCCCTGGTGCAAGCACCCTGCATCAGATTTTGAAAAGCGATAAAACTATTACTTGCATTTTTCGACAAAATGTAATAAAATAAGAAAAAACAGGAACTGAAAGGAAAATTTTAAAATGAAAGATTTTTTTGAAAATGTAACTGACTCTCTTGGCGATGAACTCATAAAGGGTATCGCGATTGCCCTTTCAATTATAATGCTTTTCTCAGGCGGCTTTTTCTTCGGCACAATTACAAGCCCCAAGGCTGCAGAGGATACTGCAGTTAACGCAACCGAGGCTCCTCAGACTACACAGGCAACAACTGCCCCCACAACTCAGCCCACAACTGCTCCCACAACTCAGGCTCCTGCAGAAAACAACGGCGGCGAAACAGCTACAACAGCTCCTCAGGCTTCAAACGGCGAAAAGACAACAGCAGAAATTATTCAGCTTTACAACGACAGCGCAAACAAGGTTAAGACAAGCGCTACACAGGTTGTAAAGAACTACGAATACAGAAGAATGAACGAAGAAACAATGGTTGTTCCTTCCGCTCTCAAGGGTATGGCAAGCACAATCATTCCCAAGTTTATGAGTGATGACTTAGAGCCTCAGGTTTATGACACACCTGATCTCATCAAGGAAAAGTTCATCGTTCCGAAAGCAGATTACACAAGTAAGCTCACAGAGGCTGACGTTGTAGAAGCTACCTGTACAGACAACGGCACAGAATACGAAATTATGATCAAGGTTAAGGACGAAACCAACCCCGTACAGGGCGCAGGTGTAGGCGCAGCTTTTGACGTACTTGAAATGGGCGATATGACCTCAGGCGAATACGGCAATATGATCAAGAAGTTTGACTGCCAGTATTTTGATTGTGTACTTAAGTGCAAGATCGACAAGGCTTCAGGCAATATGACATGGGCTAACTACAAGACTCCTCTTATTATGGATATGGAAGTAAATATGCTCGGCACACATCAGGTTTCCTGTGAAGTTTCATTTGAAAAGGACTACACAATTACTTACTGATAAGCTGAGAAAAGCTCAGGTTTATATGCATTTTAATCCACTGACTTAAAGTCGGTGGATTTTTTTCGTTTTTTAACCTTTTTTTACCCTTAATATTTTGTTATAAATCCACACAACTGTTGACATAGAGGGCTAATTTTGATAGAATATAACCAACAGCATATTAATTATATAAAGTGAGTCATCGCTCACTTTTCAAAGGAGGATTTTTATATGACTGACGCAAAAACCTTGGCATATATCAATATGTATGCTATCCTTGGCACAATTGAAAATCTCTGCGAATTAGATGAAGAAGCTAGCAAGCTTGCTAATCCGAAGAAGCCCGTTTCAATCGGCCTTGCTGTTACAGACGGCCCCAGCGCCACTCTCACCTTCAAGAACGGAAGATGCAGAATGGAACAGGGCATTGAAAACTGCGACGTTCTTCTTCCCTTCGGCTCATGCGAAAAGTTCAACGGAATGATCGACGGCACAGTTACTCCCATTCCCTCAAAGGGCTATTCACACATCGTGTTCCTTCTCAAGAATTTCCTTCCTCTTACTGACATTCTTACAAAGTATCTCAGAGCTTCAGAAGAAGACCTTAAGGATGACAAATTCTTTGAAACAAGCACAAAGCTTATGCTTTATGTAATCGCAGTTGCTCTTTCACAGATTGGTAACAACGATCCTATCGGTACATTCAGCGCAAGCCAGATTCCCGACGGTATTGTTGAAGTTTCAATCAAGGATTGCATTTCAGCAACAATCAAGGTAAAAGATCACCACATGGTTACAATCAAGGAAAAACCCGAACGCTTCCACTCAAAGATGGAATTCAACGATATCCGTCTTGCCCGTGACCTTTTCGACGGCAAGGTTAACGCTGTTGCTTGCATCGGCGAAGGCAAAATCGGTATGTTCGGTCTTGTTAATATGATTGACAACGTAAACAGAATACTCGACAGAGTAGCACTCTATCTTGCATAAGGAGGTTTAATCATGAGTTTTCCCGTTTACAACTATGACAAAAGCACAGAGCTCTTCCAGAGAGCTACAAAGGTTATTCCCTCCGGTATCTACGGACACCTCGGCCCTGCAGAAGGTCAGTTTATCCCTGTAAGCAAGTGGCCTATGTTTGCTGAAAAGGCAAAGGGTACATACATCTGGGACGTTGACGGCAACAAGTTCATCGACTATATGTGCGCTTACGGTCCCAACGTTCTCGGTTACTGCGATCCCGACGTTGACGCTGCTGCTCAGAAGCAGATTGCTCTCGGTAACTGCACAACTCAGCCCGGTAAGGTTATGCTTGAATGTGCTGAGCTTCTTGTTGACACAGTTAACACAGCTGACTGGGCATTCTTTGCAAAGAACGGTAACGACGCAACTCAGGGCGCTATTATGTGCGCAAGAGCATATACACACAGAAAGAAGATCATCATGTTCTCAGGCTACTACCACGGTGTTTCACCCTGGTGTATGAAGAAGGACTATCCCGGTGTTCTTGAAGAAGACGTTGCTAACAACATCATCCTTCCCTGGAATGACATTCCTCTTCTTGAAAAGACAATTGAAGAGAACAAGAATGAAATTGCTTGTATCATCGCTCAGCCCTATGACCACGGTAACTTCCACGACAACGCTTTCCCCGAAAAGGATTTCTGGCTTAAGGTAAGAAAGATCTGTACAGCTCATGACATCGTTCTCATCGTAGACGACGTTCGTGCAGGCTTCCGTCTTGACCTTGCAGGCTCAGACCACTTCTTCGGCTTTGAAGCTGACCTTATCTGCTTCTGTAAGGCTCTCGCTAACGGTTACAATATGTCAGCTATCTGCGGTAAGGATTTCCTTAAGAGCGCAATGAGCTCACTTTCATACACAGGCTCATACTGGCTTTCAGCTGTTCCTTTTGCTGCTTGTATTGCTAACATCAACAAGCTCAAGGAAATTGACGCTCCCGCACTCTTCAAGGCTAAGGGTGAAAAGCTTACAAACGGTCTTGTAAAGGCTGCTGCTGAACACGGCTTTGACCTTCGTGCAACAGGTGCTCCCGCACTCTTCTATCTCAGAATCGCTAACGATGACAATATGGTTCTTCATCAGGAATGGATTGCTGAAATGGTTTCAAGAGGTATCTTCCTTACTTCTCACCACAACCACTTCATCAACGCAGCTCTTTCAGATAAGGACATCAAGCACACAATCGAAGTTGCTCACGAAGCTTTCGATATCGTTGCTAAGAATCATCCCGAGCTTTTCAGATAACAAAAAACACTTTGCGGTAAGGTAACGGATACCGTTACCTTGCGCTTAGCTTATAAAAAAATAATCAAATTATTGATTGGAGGAAAACATTATGCCACTTTCAAAATCAGAATGGCTTGCCCTTGAAAAAAAGGCTCTCGAACTCCGTAAGCTTACAGTTCAGACAACTGTATGGGCAGGCAGCGGTCACTTCGGCGGCGGTATGAGCGTTATGGACCTTCTTACCGTTCTCTATCACAAGTATCTCAACATCAAGGTTGAAGATCCCCAGTGGGAAGACAGAGACCGTTTCATCCTTTCAAAGGGTCACGCAGCTATTGCTTACGCTCCCGTTCTTTGCGACAAGGGCTTCAACGACGTTGAAATGCTCAAGTCATTCAACCTTTCAGGCTCAAAGATGGGTATGCACCTTGACTCAAACAAGGTAGTTGGTGTTGACGCATCAACAGGCTCACTTGGCCACGGCCCCTCAATTGCAGCAGGTACAGCTCTTGCAGCAAGACTTATGGGCAAGGACTTCCTTACATACGTTGTTACAGGTGACGGCGAGCTTGGCGAAGGCTCATGCTGGGAAGGCTTTATGACAATTAACCACTACAACCTTTCAAACTGTATCGTATTCATCGACAGAAACCACAACATGATTGACGGTAACACAGAAGACGTTATGAAGCTCGAACCCCTTGCTGACAAGATGACAGCTTTCGGCTTCAACACAATCGTTGTTGACGGTAACAACATCGGTGAGCTTTGCAACGCTATTGACGTAGCTATTGAAAGATCAAAGGAACCCTGTGCTCCCACATGTATTCTTATGGATACAAAGAAGGGCGCCGGCATCAAATCAATTGAAGGCGATTACACATGGCACTACGGTGCAATCGACGACGCACTTTTCGAAAAGTTCAACAAAGAGCTTGACGAAGACTACAAGGCTCGTTGCGCACGTGCAGAAAAGGAGGGTAAATAATTATGGCAGGCGGATTTGTTTATACAGCAGTAGACCAGACTTCACTTTCCACAGCTGAAATTTACGGTAAGGCTCTTGCTGACATTATTTTAAAAGACCCCAAGGTTGTTGCTATCACAGCTGACCTTGCAAAATCAACAAAGCTCGGCGACGTTCTTAAGGTTTGCCCCGAAAGAGTTATCAACGTTGGTATCGCAGAACAGGATATGTTCGGTGTTGCTGCAGGTATGGCAAGAGCAGGTATGATTCCTTTCCTTTCAGGCTTCTCTGCTTTCACATCAATGCGTGCTTGTGACCAGCTTCACACAGACATCTGCTATCAGAACGTAAACGCAAAGATTATTGCTACTCACTCAGGTACATCATTCGGTCAGGCCGGTTCAACTCACCACGCTATTACTGACCTTGCAATCACAAGAGCAATGCCCAACCTTACAGTTATCGTTCCCGCTGACGGCTTTGAAACAGCTAACGCTGTTAACGCAGCTTATGATAACTTCGGCCCCTACTACATCCGTATCAACCGTGGTTTTGACCGCGTTCTTTATGAGAACCAGGACTATGGCTTTGAAGTTGGTAAGGCTGTAGAAGTTCACGAGGGTACAGATATCACAGTTATCGCTTGCGGTTCTTGTGTATTCCAGGCTCGTGAAGCTGCTAAGTTCCTTAAGAACTCAGACGGTCTCAGCGTTCGTGTACTTAATATGCACACAATCAAGCC
>JAFOXT010000046.1 GCA_017425745.1 Clostridia bacterium
GAGCTTATGCCCACCTGCTTTGAGGATATAATCGCGGGTATTGCTCTTTACCGTCCCGGTCCTATGCAAAGTATTCCCAAATACGTACAGGGTAAACGCTATCCCAATAGCGTGGAATATCTGCATCCCATACTTGAAAAGAGTCTTGCGGTAACCTACGGATGTATGGTTTATCAGGAGCAGGTAATGGAAATCTGCCGAAAGCTTGCAGGCTATTCTTACGGCCGTGCTGACCTTGTAAGACGTGCGATGAGCAAGAAAAAGCTTGATGTTATGGAAAAGGAACGACAGATTTTCATTTACGGTCTGCCTGAAGAGGGTATAGTCGGTGCAGTCAATAACGGGGTGAGCGAAAAAGCTGCAAATGACATTTTTGATGAAATGTCCAATTTTGCAAAGTACGCTTTCAATAAATCACACGCAGCTGCTTATGCCTATGTTTCTTATCAGACCGCGTGGCTTAAATGCCATTATCCCTGTGAGCTTATGGCGGCAACTCTTACAAGTGTCCTTGACTCATCATCCAAGGTTTCAACCTATATTGCTGAATGTACAAGAATCGGAATAAAGGTGCTCGCACCCAATATCAACAGCAGCTTTGAAGGCTTTACGGTTAACGGAAATTCCATAAGATTCGGGCTTCTTGCTATAAAAAATCTCGGCAAAGGCTTTATCAGAACGATTATTGAAAACCGTGAAGCGAATGGTAAGTTTGCCACATTTTCATCCTTCTGCAAACGAACTCATTCAAAGGAATTCAACAAGCGTGCCGTTGAAAGTCTGATTAAATGCGGTGCCTGTGACGGAATGGATCTCAACCGAAGACAGATGATTCATATGCTGCCGCAGATATGTGAGCAGATAGATTCAGACAAAAACAGAAACTTTGTCGGTCAGATCGGCTTTTTTGACGAGGATTCAGGCTTTAATTTTTCGAATGAAATTGTTGCACCTGATCTGCCTGAAATGCCGCTGAGTGAGCTTTTGAGCTATGAAAAAGCAACAACAGGCCTTTATATTTCAGGACACCCTATGGATGAATTCAGGGAGCTTGGAGAAAAGCTCAAGGCTGATAAAATTACTGATATTCTTTCTGAAAACGGTTCCTATGCTGATAACGGAAGAGTTAAAATTTACGGTATAATTTCACGCATCGAAAAGAAAAACACCAAGAACAATCAGGTTATGTGTTTTATTGATGTCGAGGATATTACTTCAAGCATAGAATGTATTGTATTTTCAAAGCTTTATGCTGATAAAATACATCTTCTGTCGGTTGGTACAATTGTGCTTATTGAAGGCAGACTCAGTGTGCGAGAGGACAGAGAGCCTTCGGTAATCTGTGAGCTTATTATGCCTAACCCTAAAAATCTTAGTAAGGAAGAAGAACCGAAAAAGAAGAACCAGAGAAAAGGTCTTTTCCTCAGAGTTGAGAGCAGTACATCTGAAGCAAACAGAAAGATATCCTTGCTCAGAGAAATTTTTGAAGGCAATTATCCTCTTTATATTTACTATGAGGATACAGGCAAGTATGTCCCGTCAGGCTTTGTTGATGTAAATGAACCTATGCTCAGTGAATTGAGAGGGCTTTTAGGTGAAGATAATGTTGTAATGAGATAACACCGTTCGACGATTTCTTCACAAATTCTTGACATTTATGTCTTTTAGTGTATAATCTAATAGGTAATAATTTGAAGTTAATCATACAGGAGGTCTTTATTATGATTAAAACTATTGGTGTATTAACCAGCGGTGGCGACGCACCGGGTATGAACGCTGCTATCAGAGCGGTAGTACGTGCAGCTTGCGAACTTGGTATGAAGGTTTACGGTATCAAAAGAGGCTATAACGGCCTTATGGAAGACGATATGTTTGAAATGAACCTTCGTTCAGTTTCTGATATTATCAACAGAGGCGGTACAATTCTTTATTCAGCTAGAAGCCCTCGCTTCAAGACAGAAGAAGGTATGGCTGATGCAATCGAAAACTGCAAGAAGAGAGGCATTGAAGGCCTTGTTGTAATCGGTGGTGACGGTTCATTCAGAGGCGCAAGAGACCTTTCACTCAGAGGCATTCCTTGTGTAGCAATTCCCGGCACAATTGATAACGATATCGGTTGCTGTGATTACACAATCGGTTACGATACAGCTATGAACACAATTATGCAGATGGTTGACAGAATCAGAGATACTGCTGAATCACACGACCGTTGTGCAGTTGTTGAAGTAATGGGCAGAGGTGCAGGTTACCTTGCACTTAATGCAGGTGTTGCTTGCGGTGCAACTTCAATTCTTATTCCTGAAATTCCTTACGAGTTTGACCGTGACGTAATTGAAAGAATGAAGAGAGCACAGAAGAGTGACAAGGTTCACTTTGTAATTGTTGTTTCAGAAGCTATCGGCGGCGTTGAAGAAATGGCAAAGAGAATCGAAGCTGAAACAGGCGTAGAAGCAAGAGCTACAATTCTCGGTCACGTACAGCGCGGTGGTTCACCTACAGCTAAGGACAGAATCGTTGCAAGCCAGATGGGCTTCAGAGCTGTTCAGCTTCTTAAGGACGGCGTAGGTAACAGAGTTGTTGCAATGAGAAGAGAAAACATTGTTGACTATGATATTTTCGAAGCTCTTCTTATGAAGAATACAATTGATCTTGATATGAACAAGATGAATTGCGATATTTCAATCTGATGATTTGCGGAGGATGCTATGGCAGACGATAAAATCAATATTCATAAAGATCACCGTAAAAAGGTTAAAGAAAGATTTTTTGAATGCGGTTTTACAGGTATGCCTGACCATAATATTCTTGAAGCAATACTTTTTCTCGGCATTCCTCAAAAGGATACAAACCCTATGGCGCACGAGCTTATTGATACCTTCGGTTCATTAAGCGGTGTTCTTGAAGCAAAGAAAAGCGATCTTATGAAAATCAAGGGTATGACTGAAAATGCAGCATTTGCAATTATGTCTTATCTGCCGGTAAACAGACGCTACATTGAATCCTTGCAGAAGAAAAAGCCGGTTTTTGAAAACACCGATCAGATTGTAGAATTTCTTCGTCCGTTATTCTTTGAAAAAAGCACACTTGAAAGAGTTTTTGTAATGTGCTTTGACAGCAAAAACAGATTAATTATCTGCAGACACATATGTGACGGAGATTTATCTTCAGCTTTCTTTGATATCCGTGAATTGACAAGAGTTGTTCTTGAGGTGAATGCTCAGAAAATTATTCTGGCTCACAGTCATCCTCACGGTGTGGCTCTTCCGTCAGGTGATGATATCAGTGTTACAAAATATGTTTATGAAATGATGAAGTTTATAAAAGTTCATCTCGATGACCATATTATTGTAACTGATACAAGCTATATGTCTATGGCTAACAGCAGACATTATACTCACATTTTTCACGGTCTGGAGCCTATTGATTTCAATTCATAATCTATTTCAACCCGTTTTTATAGCGGGTTGAATTTTTTTATTAAAAACTGTTGATTTAAATCGGCTTGTAGGATATAATTATGGTGAACATTTGTGCGATTTGAGGTGCGGTATGGGTGATTTTAAGCTTGTAAGTGAATACAAACCTACGGGTGATCAGCCCGAAGCAATAAAAGCTATTGTTGAAGGTCTGCAAAACGGTTATACTGAGCAGACACTGATGGGTGTTACGGGCTCCGGTAAAACCTTCACTATGGCAAATATAATTGAAAAAATGAACAGACCTACACTTGTTCTTGCTCACAACAAGACACTTGCAGGTCAGCTTTGCAGTGAGTTCAAGGAGTTCTTTCCTGAAAACGCTGTTGAGTATTTTGTTTCTTACTACGATTATTATCAGCCTGAAGCCTATATTCCAACCACTGACACCTACATCGAAAAGGATTCGGCAATCAATGATGAAATTGATAAGCTGCGCCATTCTGCAACCTCGGCACTTTCTGAAAGACGCGATGTAATTATTGTTGCAAGTGTATCCTGTATTTACACTCTCGGCAACCCTATAGATTACCGTAATATGGTTATATCTCTGCGTCAGGGTATGGAGAAAAACAGAGACGAGCTGATTGACAAGCTTGTGGAAATTCAGTACGAAAGAAACGATATCAACTTTATAAGAAACAAGTTCCGTGTAAGAGGGGATGTTGTTGAAATTTATCCCGTTTATACAAGTGATACAGCTATCAGAGTTGAATTTTTCGGCGACGAGATTGACAGAATTTCTGAAATAAATCCTCTTACGGGTGAAACAAAAAATGTTGTTTCCCACGTTGCAATTTATCCCGCATCTCATTATGTAGTAAGTCACGACAAGCTTGAAGCAGCAATGGATGAAATAAAATACGAAATGGAAGAACGCTTCAAGGAATTCACAAGTCAGGGAAAGCTTCTTGAGGCTCAGAGGATTAAGCAGAGAACCCTTTATGACCTTGAAATGCTTAAAGAAACAGGCTTTTGCAAGGGCATAGAAAACTACTCCAGAATTATGACGGGCAGACCAGCAGGTGAAGCGCCATTTACACTTCTCAATTATTTCCCCAATGATTTTCTTCTTTTTGTTGACGAATCCCACGTTATGCTGCCTCAGGTAAGAGCTATGTACGGAGGAGACAAATCCCGAAAGGACAGTCTTATTGATTTCGGCTTCAGACTTCCTTCAGCTTATGATAACCGACCGCTTAAATTTGATGAGTTTTATGAAAGAGTAGGGCAGAAGGTGTTTGTAAGTGCAACACCGGGACCCTTTGAAAAAGAAAAGAGCGCTCAGATTGTTGAGCAGATTATCCGTCCCACCGGACTTCTTGATCCTGTAGTAACCGTTAAGCCTACAGAGGGTCAGATTGATGACCTTGTAAGTGAAATAAACATCAGGTCGGAAAGAGGAGAGAGGGTTCTCGTTACAACGCTAACAAAGAAAATGGCTGAATCGCTTACAGATTATCTTGATAATCTTGGAATAAAAGTGCGCTATATGCACTATGATGTTGATACTATGGAGCGTATGGAGCTTATCAGAGACCTGCGTCTTGGAGAATTTGATGTTCTTGTTGGCATTAATCTTCTCAGAGAAGGTCTTGATATTCCTGAGGTTTCTCTTGTAGCAATTCTTGATGCCGATAAGGAAGGCTTTCTGCGTTCAGAAACCTCACTTGTTCAGACAATAGGACGAGCTGCGAGAAACGCAAACGGTGAAGTAATTATGTATGCTGATAAAATAACTCCGTCCATGGATTACGCAATAAGTGAAACGGCAAGAAGACGCAAAATTCAGCACGAATATAATGAGCTGCACGGAATTGTTCCGAAGACAATTGTTAAGGAAGTGCGTGATGTGCTTGAAATCTCAAAGAAGGGCGACGACTCTGACAAGAGCTTCAAAAAGATGTCACGGCCCGACAGAGAAAAGCTTATCCGTCAGCTTACTGCCGAAATGCGTGAGGCTGCTAAAATTCTTGAATTTGAGCACGCTGCATTTCTTCGTGATAAAATTGAAAAGCTTAAAAGTATGATGAAATAACAGGTAAGGTGTTTTATGTCACATAAAAATTTAACAGTTAAAGGTGCAAGAGAGCACAATCTTAAAAACATTGATATTACTATACCGAGAGATAAATTTGTTGTTTTTACCGGTCTTTCAGGCTCGGGTAAATCCTCTCTTGCTTTTGATACAATTTACGCTGAGGGTCAGAGAAGGTATGTTGAATCTCTTTCCTCTTATGCACGTCAGTTTCTCGGTCAGATGGAAAAGCCTGATGTAGATTATATTGAAGGACTTTCTCCTGCAATTTCAATTGACCAGAAAACAACCTCAAAAAATCCACGTTCAACAGTTGGTACAATTACTGAAATTTATGATTACTTCCGTCTGCTTTATGCAAGAATCGGTATACCTCACTGTCCCGTATGCGGAAGAGAAATTAAGCAGCAGACAGTTGATCAGGTGGTTGATAAAATTCTTGAGCTGCCTGAAAACACAAAAATTCAGCTTCTTGCTCCCATCGTCAGAGGAAGAAAAGGCGAGTATGTAAAAGAGCTTGAGAGTGTAAGAAACTCAGGCTTTGTCCGTGTGCGTATTGACGGAATTATTTACGATTTATCTGAACAGATTAAGCTTGAAAAGAATAAAAAGCACACAATTGAGGTTGTTGTCGACCGTCTTGTAATTAAAGAAAGCATTAAATCAAGACTTGCAGACTCAATTGAAACAGCTACAAAGCTTTCCGAGGGTCTGCTTAATGTTGACGTAATTGGCAGTGAAGAGCTTACATTTTCTCTTAACTATGCTTGTCCCGAGCATGGTGTAAGCATCGGTGAAATTACACCAAGAATGTTCTCATTCAATAACCCCTTCGGTTCATGCAAAAAGTGTTCAGGCTTAGGTTTGTTTATGGAGGTTTCACCGTCCCTTGTTATTCCTGACAGAAAGCTGTCAATAAGGCAGGGTGCAATTAAAGCTACAGGTTGGCAGTGCAAGGACGAATCAGGAATAGCAGGTATGTATTTCTCTGCTTTGGGAAGCAAATACGGTTTTACCCTTGATACTCCTATTGAAGATATATCAACTGAAGGCTTTGATGCTATTCTTTACGGCACCAAGGGCGAAAAAATGAAAATGGAGCGTAACACCTCTTACGGCGGCGGTGTTTACTATACAGATTTTGAGGGTATAATCAATAACCTTAAAAGAAGATTCAACGAATCAGGCTCCGAATATTCACGAAAAGAAATCGAAAGCCTTATGACTACCTGTGAATGCGAGGAGTGTAAGGGAGCAAGACTTAATAAAGAAGCGCTTGGTGTAACAGTCTGCGGAAAGAATATTCACGAGATATGCTCACTTTCAATTACAGAGTGTCTCAGATTCATAGAAGCACTTCCGGAAAAGCTTACTGAACGTGAGATGATGATTGCAAGGCTGATTATTAAGGAAATCAAAGAAAGACTTTCATTTTTGGAGAGCGTAGGGTTGAATTACCTTACCCTTACAAGACAGTCAGGCTCACTTTCAGGCGGTGAAAGTCAGCGAATCAGACTTGCCACACAAATCGGTTCATCTCTCGTTGGTGTGCTTTATATTCTTGATGAACCGAGTATCGGCCTTCATCAGCGTGATAATGATAAGCTTATAGCTACACTTAAGCATCTTCGTGATATAGGCAATACACTTATTGTTGTTGAACACGACGAGGACACAATGCGTCAGGCAGATTACGTTGTTGATATCGGTCCGGGTGCAGGTATTCACGGCGGTGAGGTTGTTTGTGCAGGAACAATTGATGATATCTTAAGCTGCGAAAATTCAGTTACAGGACAGTATCTCAGCGGCAGAAAGAAAATTCCCGTTCCTGAGAAAAGAAGGGAAGGAAACGGAAAATCCATTAAGATTTACGATGCTGCCCAGAACAATCTTAAAAATGTAAATGTAAGCATACCTTTAGGTAAGTTTGTTTGCGTAACCGGTGTTTCAGGCTCAGGTAAATCTTCTCTTGTAAACGAAGTATTATTCAAGCATCTTTCCAATGAGCTTAACGGTTCAAAGAAAATTCCGGGAAGATTCAGAAAAATGGAAGGACTTGAGCATCTTGATAAGGTAATTGATATTGACCAGTCGCCCATCGGCAGAACACCACGTTCAAATCCGGCAACTTATACAGGTGTTTTTGGTGACATCCGTGAGCTTTTTGCTTCAACAACCGATGCAAAGGCAAAGGGCTTTACTGCGAGCCGTTTCTCCTTTAATGTTAAGGGCGGTCGCTGTGAAGCTTGTCAGGGTGACGGTATTGTAAAAATTGAAATGCACTTTCTTGCTGATATTTATGTGCCCTGTGAGGTTTGCAAGGCAAAGAGATATAACAGTGAAACACTTGGTGTTAAATACAAAGGTAAGTCAATTTACGATGTTCTTGAAATGACTGTAGAAGAGGGTATGGTATTCTTCGAAAACATTCCTAAAATTTACCGTAAGCTTAAAACGCTCTACGATGTAGGTCTTGGTTATGTTAAAATCGGTCAGCCTGCAACAACACTATCAGGTGGCGAGGCGCAGAGAGTCAAGCTATCTACCGAGCTTTCAAAAATTGCAACCGGAAGAACAATTTATATTCTTGATGAGCCCACAACAGGTCTTCATACTGCAGATGTGCACAGACTTATCAATGTGCTTCAGGAGCTCGTAGAAAAAGGTAACTCGGTTGTTGTTATTGAGCATAATCTTGATGTGATAAAATCAGCGGACCATATTATTGACCTTGGTCCTGAAGGTGGCGACGGCGGCGGTATGATTGTTGCTGAAGGCACACCCGAGGAAATTGCAGCTAATGAAAATTCATATACTGGACAATATCTCAGAAACGTAATGAAATAAAAATCTGTAAACAGCACTGCGGTTAAATAAA
>JAFOXT010000369.1 GCA_017425745.1 Clostridia bacterium
TGAAGATCCCACAGATCCTTCACAGCCTGAAGATCCTACAGATCCCTCACAGCCTGAAGAACCCACAGATCCTTCACAGCCCGAAGATCCTACAGATCCCTCACAGCCTGAAGATCCCACAGATCCTTCACAGCCTGAAGAACCCACAGATCCTTCACAGCCTGAAGAACCCACAGATCCTTCACAGCCTGAAGAACCTACAGATCCTTCGCAGCCTGAAGATCCTACAGAACCCTCACAGCCTGAAGATCCTACAGATCCTTCACAGCCTGAAGATCCTACAGATCCTTCACAGCCTGAGGAACCCACTGATCCTTCACAGCCTGAAGAACCCACAGATCCTTCACAGCCTGAAGATCCTACTGATCCCTCACAGCCCGAAGATCCTACAGAACCCTCACAGCCCGAAGATCCTACAGATCCTTCAGAACCCGAGGAACCCACTGATCCTTCAGAGCCCGAAGTTCCTGAAGTGATTGTACCTGCTAATGTAGATCTTACTCTTAGCTCAGGCAAGAACGGTGTTGTTCTTAGCTGGGCAGATGCATTTGAATTCCTTGGTGATGATTACGCTTATGCAGTAGGCTACAGAATTTATCGCAAAACTGCTGACAGCAATTGGAAGAGAATTGCTACTGTTGGTGATGCAAACGAATATGTAGATATTAAGGCTGCTTACGGTGAAACATATTATTATGTTATCAGAGCATTCTACAACACCGCTGAAGGCGAAGTAATTATTGGCGGTTATGATGAAGCAGGATTTGAAATTTCACCCAAGTATGTTATTACTCCTGAAATCACTGAGGTTTCACTTCAGAAGAACAGATACATCAAGATCGTTTGGACAAGCATTCCCGGTGCAACAAAGTATGCACTTTACAGAGCTACAAGTCCCGATGGCAAGTTCACAAAGATTTATGTTGGTTCAATCCGTAAGTTTGCTGATAAGACAGCTACACCCGGCGAAACATATTATTACAAGGTTAAGGCATATACAGATGATAAAGGCAGCTCAGCTTCAGAGCTTGCATCATATCAGTACAAGGTAGCTGCTCCCGTAATTAAGGGCAACCTTGCTTCAAAGGAAAACTCAGTAAAGCTTGAATGGTCAAAGGTTAAGGGTGCAGACGGTTACAAGATTTACCGTAAATCAAACAGCGGTGATTCATGGACTCTTATCAAAACAATTAAGAACGGTGACACAACATCATATGTAAACAAGAATCTCAACGGCAGATATTACTTCGCAGTAAGAGCTTATTACAAAGATGGTGAAAAGACCGTTAACGGTGCTCTTTCAGAAACAATCAAGGCAAGAACACTTGCTAAGGTTAAAACTGTAAAGGTAACAACAGATAAAGAAAATTACACTAACACTATCAAGTGGTCAAAGGTTTCCGGTGCAACTGGCTATCAGCTTTATGCAAAGGTAGCAGGCGGTGAATGGGAACACATCGTAACAACTGAAGCAGGCATCAGAGCATTTACTCATCTTGTTTCAGCAAATACAATTCACTATTATAAGGTGAGAGCTGTTTACGCTTCAACAGTTTCAGCTTTCTCAGACACTGTTAAATCAGATATCAACATTATTCCCAGCTTTACAGTATCACTTCCTTCAAATAAAATCAGCAAGCCTGAATATATTACTGTAAAAATCAAGAACAATACTAAGAAGGAAATGGTTATCTACGCTGCAGGAGCAACATATGCTTACGGTGAAGATACATATACACTTATTATGTCAAACAGCACAAAGGAAAGCTTCGTTGAAAACGTTAAGATTCCTTCAGGCAAGACAGTTACAGTTTATATGTTCCCGTATGATTATGTTGACAGCTACCGTAAGGACGGTGCAGTTGGTTTCCTTCTTGAAACAAACAACGATATCTTCGTAGTAGCTTCAAGTGTTGTATACGGCACACAGGCTTATTACTACGGCAGCACAAAATAAACAAATAATAAAGCAGTCAGAGTTTTCGGACTCTGACTGCTGTTTTTATATTCAGCTTTAATTAAACTGTAATTTCACCTTTGAGAGCTTTACCTTGCTTTGCATATGGGCTTGAAGGCTTGATTTTTACTTGATAAACGCCTTCGTTTAGTACACCGAGGTTTACACTTAAATCGTCCTCAATTGCTGTTGTATAGCTTGAAAGAACAGTGTTTTCATATACTGTTTTGATTCCGTCAGCTACTGTAACCTTGTAGCTTTCAGCTTCAAAATAGCCCTTTGCACTCGGGAAGGTGATTATAGTTTCGTTGTTTTCATTTACTGTTACTTTAATTTCAGCGCTTTCAGGGAAGCTTGGTCTGGTATCGAGTGAATACATATTACCCCAGTTGTAAATTCTGTTAAGTCTTTTAGCAGGGTTTTTAAGGTAATAATCACAGTTATCGAAGAAAATCTTGTTTACTACATCAAATACTCTGATTCGGATATTTCCCTCTGCATCTGCTTCAACAATTGAATAAGAGCCCGAGTCAATTGAACCATAGGCGTCACCGTTTATATAGTTGAGGTTGCCCATAAGACCTGCCAATGCACCTGTGCCCATAGCTGTGAATGAGCCTTGCCAGAGTGTTCTGGGGTCAGCTGAGCAATAATGTGAGTGACCTGAGAAGTTTACAACCTGAGGATATTTTTCCAAAACTGTTCTAACGGAAATCTCGCTCCAGTTTACACTACCGTACACTGTAAGAGTAGGGTGGGGATGCTGAAAAACAAACACCGGCTTATTTTTGTCCTCTTTAGTTGCAATTTTAAGCTGTTCGTCAAGCCACTTGGTTTTGTCACCGAAGTTTTCATTTTTATCACTGTAAGAAATACCAATAAAGTGATATCCGTTGATTACTGTGTGGATCTCTGTTTCTTCATTGATGTATTTTTTGTAGTTATCAAATGCGTTTACGCCTTCAACTTCTCTTTCTTCAATGAATTCGTGGTTGCCCATAACTTCGAGCATTTTTGTGCCTTCTCTGAGGTTTTCTGAAACTACCTTATGGTACATCTTGTATTCGTTTTCACGGCCCCAGTCTGTCATATCGCCGCAAACCATAACTGCATCGAGCTTGTTGTAGTTTTTATGGTTTTCACTGTAAGCATAGCATTCATTGAACATTTCAGCAAATCTTTCTGCATTAACCTGATCTTCCTTGCCGTCAAGGTGAATATCACTACAGGCAGCAAAGCGTATAACAGGTGTAAAGTCATCCGGAGCTTTCTCGGGTACTTTAAGTATTCCGCCCGTTACACTGTATACACTGAAGAGCGCGGTGAAAGCAATGGATATAATTTTATAAATTGTGTGGTTGAAAAAGTTTTTTGGTGATAACATAAAAATTCTCCTTATGCGTAAAAATTTACATACTCAATACTTGAAAAGATTCAATAAGTTGTATATAATAAATTAGCACATATTTACATTTATGTCAAATATGAATTTACTAATAAAAAGGAGAAAATTATGAAAAATTCAAAAAAGGTTATTTCCGTTTTTATTGCACTGTTAGTTGCAATAAGTTCTCTTTCCTGCTTTGCTTATGCAAGTAATGGAGACTACAGAATTGTATCACCTTACGAAGATATAATCTGGGAAGGGGAGAATGCACACACAGCTTATAAGGGCAATCTCCACACACATTCAACAGTAAGTGATGCTTCTGTTGATTACCCTGAAATGATTAAAGAATATTATAATCAGGGTTATGATTTCCTTGCTATGACTGACCACGGTGTTACAGGTAAAGCGTGGAATGAAAAGCAGGCACAGTTACCTCTTTATCTTTATCAGTATATTACAGGCCACACTGTAACAAAACTTACTGATGAAGAATTTATTGGTATCACAACAGGTACATATCCTCTCTACGACGGCACAATCAGAGGTACAGGAATGACTTGTGTTACAGGCGGTAACGAGCTTTCAAATATGACACTTACCAAGAGCCATATAAACGGCTTCTTCCTTTCTGAAGGTGTCGGTAACGGCTACGCAGGCAAAGAAAACGGCTATAAAGAATCAATCGCTTACATTGACAGACACGGCGGTCTTTCACATATCAATCATCCCGGTGACTGGCTTGAAACAAACGTTGATATGAATAACGTTTACGACGAAGATGCAATTGATATGTTCTCAGATATTCTTCTCACTTACGATTCATGCCTTGGTATGGAGGTGTTCAACGAAGATAACGGCCCAACAAACTACGACCGTATTCTTTGGGATAATCTTCTTATGAGCGTTCTTCCTTACGGCAGAAGTGTAATCGGTTTTTCAAACAGTGATGCACACGACCTTGAGCACGTTGATACTTCATTTTCAATTTATATGATGAATGACAACAGTGTTGAAAGCGTAAAGGAAACAATGCAAAACGGTGCATTTTTCCCTGTTACTAGAAGACTTAAGGGAAATAATGTTATCGGACCTGCTAAAGAAATTGATGCAAGAAACACTGACATTCCTTATCCAATGTACGATTCAGTTGTTGTTGACGGTCACAAGGTTACTGTCAAAGTAAAGGATTGCAACAAGCTTCAGTGGATTGCAAACGGCAAGGTGATTTATTCACTGGATGTTACTCCTGATATGTACGGCAAAGAAATCACAATCGACCTTGATACAATTGATGGTGCAGAAGAGTTTCTTTATATCAGATGTGAGCTTTTCGGCAAGGGCGGTATCTGTCTTACACAGGCTCTTACAATTGATGACGGAACAGCACCTATGGAATACAAAAAGGAAGTTACCTTTGAATCAGTTTTATCTGATATCATCTTTGAATTCAAATCAACAAGATTGTATGTAATCTTCCAGGAGCTTGTAAGACTTATTGCAGGCGAGCTCAGATAAAACGAAAATAATTAATGACGGATATCTCAAACAGATATCCGTCATATTTTGTAATCTGAACTTATTTAATTGTTTTTGTAAGAATGTAATCCTTCCAAAGTTTGTAATCCTTGGGGAAGAGATGAATTCCGTCGCTTGAATAATTTGTGCTGAGGTTACCGTTTGCATCATCAAAAACCTTTTCTACATCGATGTAGAAAATATCTTTTTCGTTCTGAAGGCTTTCAAGAAGGGCGTTATATTCATTGATTCCCTTATTGTTAATAATTTCATCTGTTGAAGAACGTTCAGCGCCAACGTGAATATTACCCTGAATGAAGATGTAAGCATCGGGCTGAAGCTTTCTGATTTCATTTACAAGTGCTTTGTATTTACCGAAAGCTGTCTGTCTGTTATAACCGAGCTCATTTATACCGAGCATAATGTAAACCTTACCGTAGTTTTTGCTTTTAAGAAGTGTAGTAAGATCAGTTAATGTTCCGTCAACCTTTGCTTTTTCAGTGAACACCTTGAAAACGCTCATGCCGACTGTGCTGAAGAAATCAGCATTACTTATGTCAGTATAGCTCTGAAGACCAACGGTTCTTGAGTCGCCGATGAAAAGAGCATCATCAAGATAAGAA
>JAFOXT010000370.1 GCA_017425745.1 Clostridia bacterium
ATACAGACAACAACGTTATCAATTTCTACTATGCAGTTGATAGCTTTGGTGACGGCGAAAACGGTGACGAAGGCGACGGCACACCTGACAAGTATCAGAAGAAGGTAATCTTCAAGGTTGTTAACGGTAAGTGGGCAGACGGCACAAATGCAGATAAGTTTGTTTACCTTGACCTTATGAAGGACGGCAAGTATGCAGTTGACGGCACAGCAACACTTACAGCACCCACAGGTATGACTGCAGACGAAGGCTTCAAGAACGGCTCATGGGATGCAGAAATTCCCACAACAGTAAGCGGTACAGAAACACTTATATTTACTTATAGCTTTATCAGAGGCACAACACCCGTTGAACCTCTTGACAGTGTAAGCTATATTGTAGAGCATTATAAAGAAAATGCAGACGGCACATACAGCCTTGTTGAAAAAGATACAAAAATTCTCGTAGGCAAAATCGGTGCTACAGTTACTGCAACAGCAAACACATACGAAGGCTATTGCTACAACGAAGCTAAGTCAGAAGCAAGCGGTGTTCTTAAGGCAATCAGTGGTGCAAGCGACATTCTCACACTTAAGCTTTACTATGATATCGACAAAGCAGGTGACGGCGAAAACGGTGATGAAGGCGATGGCACACCTGACAAGTATCAGAAGAAGGTAATCTTCAAGGTTGTTAACGGTAAATGGGCAGACGGCACAAGCGCAGATAAGTTTGTTTACCTTAACCTTATGAAGGACGGCAAGTATGCAGTTGACGGCACAGCTACACTTACAGCGCCCACAGGTATGGTTGCAAAAGAAGGCTTTGAAGGCGGTGCTTGGAAAGTTACTCCTCCTTCAATCGTAAGCGGTACAAATGAGGAAACATTCATTTATACCTTTACTGAGGTTGTTCCTGAAAATCCTGAAAATCCCGATACACCCGATACACCTGATACTCCTGACACACCTGTAGATCCCGGTACTCCCGATGTTCCCGGCGGTGAAGGCGAAGGCGGAGGAAACGGTTCACTTAACGGCGGTGCACATCACATTCTCTTTGGTAAGACTGACGGTATCGGCTGGTATCAGGTTTCAAAGGACGGCGGAAAGACCTGGGATATCGTATTCGGCAACTCAACATATGAGGTTAAGCACGGTACAGAGATTATCGTAAGAGCCGGTGACATTATGGGTGATGCATTTACCTTCTATGTAAACGGTAATGCTGTTAAGCCTGACGCAAACGGAAACCTTGTTGTTACAGTTAACGGTTATATGTTAATTGGCGCTATCGGTATTGACCCCGATATTGATTTCGAGGTTCCCGATGTTGAAGAATCACTCAACTGGTTCCAGAAGATTATCAAAGCAATCAAAGATTTCTTCGATAAGATTTTCGGTTGGATGAAATAATTGAATTACTAAGGTCAGGTATAGATTTTCTATGCCTGACCATTGGTGCTTATTTAAGAACTAAAAATTGATAAGAATATAATAAAATTATGCTAAACACATCAGATAAAACAGTACACGATTGCTTTTCAGTGTTTATTGAAAGCGGTCTTATAGAAAAAAACAACATAGAAAAAACTGATGACGGATTTTTCTGTCTTAATAAAAGCATCTCAGATATTCTCGCTGAGAAAGAAATTTATACCTTTCCCACAGATGACGGAAAGGAGCTCAAAAACGAAAATTATTATGACGATTGGTACATTTATGCCATAAAAAAAGAAAAAGGCTTTGTTTACAGCCTTTTCAAGCTTCGTGAACAAGAATACGATATGTATGCCGGAGAGAGAGCAGATTACGATTCTCCCGGGGTTACAGTAAGCTTTATAGCATACGATTTGAGTACACTTTTAAAATGCCTCAGTGAGCCGACAGAAGAAAACAGGTTGGCTATGAGCAATGAAATTAACCGTGTTGTAGCAAGGCGCGGTCAAAGGCATAATTCTGCCTTGAAAAAATATTTCTGCAAAACGGAAAGTAAGGCATCTTATCTTATTGCAGAATTATATGTAAAGCATATACTCAGCTTTACCCATAAGGGATTTATTATAGTCCCGCAGAAATACGAAGAAATTTACAGTGCAAGCCTTGTTCAGTCAGAAGGCAGTAAGGAAAAAAGGCTTCCTGATTTTATAAACAGAAACAATGCTGACGCAGGCCGTGTTGTTTGCGACCACGACAAAATTTATATCAATGACCCGAAAGCTCCTGATTACTATGAAAAGCTGGCAATTCTTGCCACTCACACGGCAGACACATCATTTAACCGCTTTGCCTGTGAGGTTCAGTATCACGCTTTGTTCCTGAACAGCCTTACAAGGATAAAAATACCTTTTATCGGAAGTGTGTATGAAAACGCAATAAGGGCTGATCTGAGCATCGATGACAGTGAGTTTGAGG
Source organism: Clostridia bacterium (assembly GCA_017425745.1). Classification (GTDB taxonomy): domain Bacteria; phylum Bacillota; class Clostridia; order Oscillospirales; family Acutalibacteraceae; genus UBA6857. Next base: position 2,394 of record JAFOXT010000370.1, read on the forward strand.
GGAATGCACCTTATCACCGTGAAGACAGCAGGCTTGAGAAAAAGCATATTGAAAAGCACGGAAAATTTTAATAACAGCACAAAACAGGATGTGATTTTTTGAGTAAAAAAAATAAATTCTTTGCCGATGACGGCTGGGCAATGTGGGTTGACGGTGACGATGTCAGCACAATTTTTCTTAACAGCTGGCTCAATCCAAGAGGCAAAAGCTATATGGATGTGGCGATACATATAAGAGGTGTCAGGGAAAGCACGGCACTGAATATGTATTTTCCCTTTGCGCTTGATAAAAGCGAAATAGAGGACGTCTCGCTCAAATTTGACGATGAGAATCTTTCAAGAGCAATCTTCAGCAGTATGTGTCTTGTTGATTATAAAAAGAATAAAGCAACATCAGAGATTGCATATAACGGCAAAACGGTTGATATCGTGCATTTATCTGCTATTGATTACACTGTAGAGCCGGTTTCAAAGGGTGCTTTGTTAAAGGTGCCTTTTACGGAGCTTATGGAATATCTCGATAATGACGAGGCTTATTTTATATTCCGTATACCTCATAAATCTCTTTCAGAGATTTTCAGACAGCGTAACAGAGTGGGCAGCTTTTTAACAAAAACCCGTGACCTTATTATGTCTCCCATAGTGTCTGAAAGTTATGGGTATTCCGTAAGAATAAACGAAGCAAGACTGCTGCCTAAGGAAATAAACTGTATAGGCGCTTTTCACAGACAGAAGCTAAAAAAAGCAGTTATCACAATTTCTATAGCTGACGATTACGAAATCAACGATTCAGCTTGTTACAGAATAAGAAGACTTGAAGAAGAGCTGTACAGAAACTTTCTTCCTGCAGATTTCGACGGTGAAGACACTGTTACATATCAGTGGCAGCAGGACCGTGAGGTCAATTATAAAGGGCACTTTAATTTTTATCTTAACATATCCCGTGAAGCAATAAGCAAGGGAAGCCTTGTTTTGTATCTGATAATTATTATTTTCCTTGACGTTGCAGGCGGTATGACCTGGGATGCAATACAGCTGCTTTATAAATTTATTTTTGGTTAAGGGGGAACACAATGAAGCTATTAGTTCCTATTTTATTGAACTGTATTTTTGTTACTGCATTTTATCTGCTTGACAAAAAATCAAAATTCAAAAGCTTAAGCTTTACAACAAAGCAAATAATAATCGGTCTGATTTTTGGTGGCTTATCTGCCTTTGCGTCAGGCTACGGTGTTGATTTTCTTGGTACTGTAGCTAATGTACGAGATGCGGCACCGCTTTGTGCAGGTCTGATTTTCGGTGGTCCCGCCGGCGTAATCTCCGGTGTTATAGGCGGTATATACCGTTTCTTCTCAGTTTACTGGGGCGGTGGAGAATACACAAGAATAGCCTGCACACTTTCAACAATGCTTGCCGGTGTTATTGCAGCCGTGCTCAGACGCTTTATGTTTGACAATAAAAAGCCTACCTGGAGCTACGGTGTTTTTATAACCGTTGTGTGTGAAGTTCTTCATATGATGATGATTTTCTTTACAAATATGAGTGACTCATCATATGCCTTTGAATTTGTAAAGGGTGCAACAATTCCAATGATTATCGGCAACTCGGCTGCTGTAGGAATTTCTCTTATCGTTGTATCCTTGCTGAATCACGAGGAGAGAAAAAAGGGCAAAACCAATGAACGGATTTCCCAGACCTTTCAGCGAAGACTTCTTATGCTTATTGTTATTGCCTGCGTTGTAACAAGTACATTTACATACGTTCTTCAGAACGGAATGGCTGAAATTGAAACAAGAGAGGTTTTTACCTCTGCTATGACTGATGTTATCACTGACGTAAGAGGAAAATCAAACGAAAACCTTTTGAATCTTACAAAAAATATACGCTCGGAATACGAGAAGGATAAGCACATTTCTCTCAGCTCTGTTGCAGAAAAATATAATGTTATCGAAATTAATGTTGTATCTTCTGACGGCACAATTATTGACTCTACCGAAGAGGAACACATCGGAAGCTTTAATATGAACAGCACTGAGCAGTCAAAAGAATTTATGGTGCTGACAGGCGAAAAGACTGAATATGTACAGGTGTACAGCCCAAGAGGGTCAGACGGCGTGACAATGAGAAAATATGCAGGTGTCAGCCTTAAGGACGGCGGGTTTATTCAGGTTGGCTACGATGCAGACCAATTCCATGATATGCTTAATGATTTTGTTATTGATGTAACCAAAAACCGTCATGTGGGAAGCACAGGCTTTGTTGCTGTATGTGATGAAAACTTAAATCTTGTAACGCATACAGACAGAAGCGGAAAGCATATTTCAACTATAGGTATAACTCCCGATGAAGTAATGTTAAGCGGCAAAACAGCAACCCAGCTTTATAAGACAAATATTATCAATGACAAAACAGATTTCAGCGAAGAATATATCTATGTTTTCTCTTTTGTTGAGGGCTACTGTATAATTTCCGCAATGCCGCTTGCTGAGGCTATGCTTATGCGAGATGCATCTCTTTATACAAGTATCTTTACGCTGA
>JAFOXT010000047.1 GCA_017425745.1 Clostridia bacterium
AAGTCAAAATACAATGTGCTTATGACTCCCGAAAGCTACAACACACCTATGGGTGTTGTAAAAACAATCAGAGGCTCTCTTAAGGCTACCCACGAAATTTTTGTTTGTGAAATGGGTGCAAAATGGGTCGGCGATATCAAAGAGCTCTGCGATATCGTTCATCCTCACCATGGTGTAATCACTTCAATCGGCCCTCAGCACCTTGAATCATTCAAAACTCTCGATGCAGTAAAGAGCACAAAGTTTGAGCTTTCCGATTCACTTCCCGAAGGCGGTATGCTCTTCCTTAACGCTGACGATCAGAACATAAAAGATCACGGCAGCAACAGACCTTATATTTCATATGCTATCGAAAACGATGCAGACTACAAGGCTTTTGATATTTCAGTTTCACAAAGAGGTACTTCCTTCTCAGTTAAGGCACCGAACGGCGAAACTGAGCAGTACACAACAAAGCTTATCGGCAGACACAACGTGCTCAACATTGTAGGCTCAATTGCAATCAGCCACAAAATGGGTATCGCTCTCAAGGATCTCAAGGGTGCTGTAAGAAAGCTTGAAGGTGTACCTCACCGTCTTGAGCTCAAGGAAAACGGTGCAGTTACAATTATAGACGACGCATACAACTCAAATCCCAGCGGTACAAAGGCAGCTCTTGAAGCTCTCAGCCTTTTCGACGGATACAAAATTCTCGTTACTCCCGGTATGGTTGAGCTTGGCTCAAAGCAGGATGAGCTCAACAGAGAATTCGGCAGAAACGCTTCAAAGGTTTGCGACTTTGTTGTTCTCGTTGGTGAAAAACAGGCTGTGCCCATCAAGGCAGGTCTTCTTGACGAAAAGTACAGCGAAGAAAAAATCTTCGTTGCCGACAATATAAATGAAGCAATTAACTTTGTTTATGCGCTTTCATCAGAGGGTAAAAAGAAAATCGTTCTTCTTGAAAACGACCTTCCCGACAACTATTAATAAAGGACAGGTGACACAATGAAAATCAAAGTTGGTGTAATGTTCGGCGGCAAGACTGTTGAACACGAAATTTCAATCATTTCAGCAATTCAGGCAATCGGCCATCTCAACAAGGAAAAGTACGATGTAATTCCCATTTACATAACAAAGAATAATGAGTTTTACATCGGCGAAAAAATCGGCGACATCAAGTCATACACTGACATCAACTCTCTTCTTAAGGAAAGCCAGAGAGTAATTATGCTCAACGAAGACGGCAAGGTAAAGCTTATCCGTTATCCAATGAAGAAGTTCGGCAAAAACGAGCTTGACTATATTGATATCGCTTTCCCCGTTGTTCACGGCACAAACGTTGAAGACGGCACACTTCAGGGTTATCTTCAGATGTTCAACATCCCCTACGTTGGCTGTGATGTTCTTTCATCAGCTGTAGGTATGGATAAATATGTAATGAAAACTGTTCTCAAGGATAACGGCATTCCCGTTCTTGACTGCAAGTGCTTCACTGCAAAGCAGTATGACGACGATGTTGATGCAGTTATTGCAACAGTTGAAGAAAAAATCGGCTATCCCGTTATTGTAAAGCCCGTAAACCTTGGTTCTTCAATCGGTATTTCCAAGGCTGAAAACCGTGACGAGCTTTACGATTCACTTGACACAGCCTTCAGATACGCTTCAAAGGTGCTTATTGAAACTGCAGTTCAGAACCTTAAGGAAATCAACTGCTCAGTTCTCGGCGACTATGAAGAGGCTGAAGCTTCAGAATGTGAAGAGCCCGTTTCATCAGATAAGATTCTCACCTTTGCTGAAAAGTACATCGGTGACGGCAGTTCAAAGGGCGCAAAAGGCACTAAGGGTGGCGTTAAAGGTTCAGGCGGCAGCAAGGGTATGGCTACACTTAAGAGAAAAATTCCTGCTGACATCACAGATGAGCAGAGAACACTTATCAGAGATTATGCAGTTAAGGCATTCAAGGTTCTCGGCTGCGGCGGTGTTTCAAGAATTGACTTTATGATGGACACAAAGACAGGCAACATCTGGCTTAACGAAATCAACACAATTCCCGGCTCACTTTCATTCTACCTCTGGGAGCCTCTCGGTGTTAAGTACACTGAGCTTCTCGACAGAATGATTTCACTTGCTCTCAAGAGAGAACGTGAAAACAGCAGTATCACATATACCTTTGACTCAAACGTGCTTCAGGGTGTAAACCTTGGTGGCGGCACAAAGGGTACAAAGGGAACAAAAGCGTAAGCAAAAAGCACTTCTTCGGAAGTGCTTTTTTTAGTGTGGAGTGTGAAGAGTGGAGTGTGGAGTTAAGG
>JAFOXT010000048.1 GCA_017425745.1 Clostridia bacterium
CAAAGTTAAAAGGTCATACATATACTTCAGAAGTAACCAAAGAAGCCACCCACCTTGAAGTAGGTGAAACAACTTATACTTGTGCTTGTGGTGATACCTATACAGAAGCAATTGCAAAACTCATAGGACATACTTATAAAGAAGTTGTAACAAAACCTACCTGTACTGCAAAGGGTTATACAACCTACACTTGTGAATGTGGTGATACATACGTTGATGATTACACAGATAAACTCGAGCATGTGTATGCATCCGAAATCACAACACCTGCAACACATCTTACTGAGGGCATTGAAACCTTTACTTGTGAATGCGGTGACAGTTATAGGAACCCTGTTGCAAAGTTAAAAGGTCATACATATACTTCAGAAGTTACAAAAGAACCCACCCACCTCGAAGAAGGTGTCAGAACCTACACCTGTGAATGTACACACAGCTACACAGAAAGCATACCAAAGCTTACAAAACACACCTATGTAGGAACAGTAACCGCTCCCACCTGCACAACCCAAGGCTACACAACCTATACCTGTGAGTGCGGTGACAGTTATGTAGATGATATCGTAGAAGCAAGACATACCTTCAGCGACGAATGGACAATTGACGAAGACCCCACCTGTAAGTATGAGGGCGTAAAATCCCGTCATTGTGAATTCTGCCCTGCAAGAACAGATTTTGCACCTGTCGGTAAGCTCACTCATGACTTCGTTTCAGTACGAGTTGAGCCTTCCTGCCTTGATGAGGGCTACATAATGAGCCTTTGTTATAACTGCGGTGAAGAAAAAACCGAAACAATCGAGCCCACAGGTCACGATTTCGACGGCTCAAAGTGCACAGTATGCGACTTTGACAAAGCAGACGACTGCAATTGCAACTGTCATAAAAACGGCATTCCCGGTCTTTTCTGGAAGATAATCAACTTCTTCAACAAGCTCTTTAGGAGCAAGCAGTACTGCTCCTGCGGTGCAAAGCATTGGTAAACTTCAAATCCCGTCTTTCAAGGCGGGATTTTTGTTTGCGCTCAACCCCTCTGTCAAAATTCTTTTAGGAATTTTGACATCTCCCCTTTCAGGGGAGACAAGAATTATTCTTCTCAGGTTTCGTCAGCTTGTCGCCCCTGAAAGGGGAGATGTCACGAAAGTGACAGAGGGGTCATAACGCCGTCCCCTTCAGGGGAAGGTGGATTTGTCGCAGACAAAGACGGAAGGGGCAATCAGCCGTCCCTTTTAAGGGAAGGGGGACCGCTTCAGCGGTGGAAGGGTAGCACTTTGCATTTTGCATTTACTTTGCCTTGACTTATAAATAATAATGTAATATAATATTTAATTAATGTAAGATTACAATACAATTTATCCATAAATAAGAAACGAGGTAGAAATTATGAAACCTGCAACAAAATGTATCCACTCAGGTTATGCTCCCAAAAACGGTGAGCCCAGACAGCTCCCTATCTGCCAGAGCACAACCTATAAATATGACTCAAGCGTTGAAATGGGCAAGCTCTTTGACCTTGAAGCTTCGGGCTACTTCTATACCCGACTTCAGAACCCCACAAACGATGCTGTTGCTGCAAAAATTGCAGACCTTGAGGGCGGTGTTGCCGCAGTGCTCACTTCATCAGGACAGGCTGCAAACTTCTTTGCAATCTTCAACATCTGTAACGCAGGAGACCACGTTGTTTGCTCAAGCGCAATCTACGGCGGTACCTTCAACCTTTTCAACGTAACTCTCAAGAAGCTTGGTATTGACTTTACCTTCGTTGCACCCGACTGCACAGAGGAAGAGCTTGAAGCTGCTTTCAAGGATAACACTAAGGCTGTTTTCGGCGAAACACTCAGTAACCCCTCACTTCAGGTGCTTGATATCGAAAAGTTTGCTAAGGCTGCTCATTCTCACGGCGTACCCCTTATCGTTGACAACACCTTCCCCACACCTATCAATCTCCGTCCCTTTGAGTTCGGTGCAGATATCGTAACTCACTCAACCACAAAGTATATGGACGGCCACGCAACTCAGGTTGGCGGCTGCGTAGTTGACAGCGGTAACTTCGACTGGACACAGAACGATAAGTACCCCGGCCTTACAACTCCCGACGATTCATACCACGGTATTACTTATGTTGAACGCTTCGGCAAGGGCGCTTACATCACAAAATGCGTAGTTCAGCTTATGCGTGACCTCGGCTCAATTCCCGGCCCTCAGAATGCTTTCCTTCTTAACCTCGGCCTTGAAACACTTGCACTTCGTATGGAAAGACACTGCGAAAACGCTCTCAAGGTTGCTACATACCTTAAGAACAGCGACCTGGTTTCATGGGTTTCATATCCCGGCCTCGAAGGTGACGAGCAGTACGAAATCGCTCAGAAGTATATGCCTAAGGGCACCTGCGGTGTAGTTTCATTCGGCGTAAAGGGCGGCAGAGAGGCTGCAACAAAATTTATGGATTCACTGAAGCTCGCTTCAATCGTAACTCACGTTGCAGATGCAAAAACCTGCGTGCTTCATCCCGCTTCAACAACTCACCGTCAGCTTACAGAGCAGCAGCTTCTTGAATGCGGTGTAAAGAGCGACCTTATCCGTCTTTCAGTTGGTATTGAAGATGCAGAGGATATTATCGCAGATATTGAACAAGCTCTTGTAGAAGCTACAAAATAAGGTTAACACGGTATATTTCCGCCATCTCTGCGTTAAAAGGCTAGGAAATACCCACGTATTCCCGTCGCCTTTGTGCCTTGACCTGACGAAAATCTCCTCGTGTTAAACTCTACAACCTTAAATGCCCGATTTTTTGTGCATTTGAGGTTTTTACGACGAAGGAGTACTTGCGTACTTTAAGGAGTACAAGTTCAAAGGTGCGAAAAATCGGACATTTAAGACTTGCAGAACTCGGTCACTGCCACCTTACGGATGACTTTCGCATTCAGCGACATTAATACAATTGAATATTTTTAAAGGAGTGATTAATTTGGCAAAAGGCGGAAATACGGTAAAAATCGTATGGGAAATTGTTGAACCCCTTGCAGCGGAGCTCGGTCTTTCAATCTGGGACGTACGCTTCCTTAAAGAAGGCTCACAGTGGTATCTCCGTGTCTTCATCGACAAAGAAGGCGGCGTAGGTATCGACGACTGCGTAGACCTCAGCCATGCAATCG
>JAFOXT010000371.1 GCA_017425745.1 Clostridia bacterium
ACCATAAGGAAAGCTATCTCAAGCTTCATCCCACAGGTCCCAAGCACGATTACGCTTATCACACAGAGGCTATGGACAGAGCTATGGAGGGCGGAATTGACGACGTAGGTCTTGGTGTGCTCTTCGGTCTTGAGCTTTATAAGTACGAATTTGCAGGCCTGATTATGCACGCAGAGCATCTTGAAGCAGTTCACGGTGTAGGTCCTCACACTATCAGTGTTCCCAGAATCAAAAAGGCAGACGATATTGACCCTTCAGCCTTCGATAACTCAATTTCTGACGAAATGTTTGCTAAAATTACTGCGTGTATCCGTCTTGCAGTGCCCTACACAGGCATTATTATTTCAACAAGAGAAACTCAGGACGTAAGAAGCAAGCTCCTTAAAATGGGTGTTTCTCAGGTAAGCGGCGGCTCAAGAACATCTGTTGGCGGTTACACCGAAGAGGAAAGACCTCACGATACAGAACAGTTTGACGTTTCAGACCAGAGAACCCTTGACGAGGTAGTTCATTGGCTTATGGATAACGGTCACATTCCCTCATTCTGTACTGCTTGCTACCGCGAAGGAAGAACAGGTGACAGATTTATGGCACTTTGCAAAAACGGTCAGATTCTTAACTGCTGCCATCCCAATGCACTTATGACTCTTACTGAGTATCTTGTTGACTATGCATCAGATAGAACAAAGGAAGCAGGCTTCAGAATGATTGAAGAAGAGCTTCAGAGAATACCCAACGAAAAGGTTCGCGGAATTGCTAAGCAGAACATTGAGGATATCAAAAACTCCAACAGACGCGACTTCAGATTCTGAGGTGATTAATATGGGACTTAACGAAGTAAGTTCAGGGGAAAGACTGCATATCGGCTTTTTCGGTATGCGCAATGCAGGTAAGTCAAGCCTTGTGAATGCCTTTACGGGTCAGAAGCTTTCAGTTGTGTCTGACGTAAAGGGTACAACAACCGACCCTGTAAAAAAAGCTATGGAGCTTTTGCCTTTAGGCCCGGTGCTGATAATTGACACTCCGGGTATTGACGATGAGGGTGCTCTCGGTGAAATGAGGGTAGAAAAGGCAAGAGAAATTCTTTCCAAGACAGATATAGCAATTCTTGTCTGCGACGCTCAGAAGGGTGTCACCGAAGCAGATAACAGTCTTATAGAAATATTCAACGAAAAGAAAATTCCTTATGTAATAGCCTTCAACAAAAGTGACCTTCTTGAAAAGGAAGAAGAAAGTAAGGATAACACAGTTTATGTAAGTGCACTTACGGGAAAAAACATTGACCTTTTAAAAAATGCGGTAGCGTCACTCTGCAAGGTTAAAGGTGAGGAGAAATATATTGTTTCCGACCTTATTTCTGAGGGTGATGTGGTTGTGCTTGTAACGCCTATTGATGAATCAGCGCCAAAAGGCAGACTCATCCTTCCTCAGCAGCAGACTATCAGAGATATTCTTGATAAGGGAGCAATTGCTGTTACAACGCAGGTGTATTCGCTTTCAAAAACACTGCAGTCCCTTAAAGAAAAGCCGAGAATGGTGATAACCGACTCTCAGGCTTTCGGTAAGGTTTCACAGCTTGTTCCGGAGGATATACCACTCACCTCATTTTCAATTCTTTTTGCAAGATATAAAGGCGAGCTCCAAAGCCTTATTGAAGGCGCAAAGGCTCTTGAAACTCTCTCAGACGGCGACAGAGTGCTTATTTCTGAGGGCTGTACTCATCACAGACAGTGCGGAGATATCGGTACGGTTAAAATGCCTTTGTGGATAAAGAATTTTTCGGGCAAGGAAATCACATTTGATTTTACAAGCGGAGGAGAATTCCCTCAGGACCTTTCGGAATACAAGCTGGTTGTTCATTGCGGCGGCTGTATGCTTAATGAAAGAGAAATGAAATCCCGTCAGGAAAAGGCACAGAAAGATAAAATTCCTATGGTAAATTACGGAATGGCAATAGCGCATATGAACGGAATTCTGAAAAGAAGTCTCGAGGTTTTCGACAAGTAAAAAATAAAATCGACACGGTATATAACTGTGTCGATTATTTTTCTTTTAAGGCTGTATATCGTTTTACTTTTCGGGAATAATTATTAGTAAACTATTGACACAATAGGTTATATAATATATAATATTTTTTACAGAATAAGGTGTTTATCTGCCTTGTTCCGGATGATTCAGGAGATGGTTTTATGGCTCGTATTTTCAAGTCAATTGATGAACTTATCGGTAATACACCGCTGCTTGAGCTCACCCATTTTGAGGAGCTTTTTTCTCTTAAGGGAAAAATTTTTGCAAAGCTGGAGTTTCTTAATCCCGGCGGCTCAATTAAAGACAGAGCAGCAAAAAATATGCTTGACGATGCAGAGGAGAAGGGTATTCTCAAAAAGGGCGCAGTTATAATTGAACCCACCTCAGGCAACACGGGTATAGGTCTTGCACTTGTAGGTACTGCAAGAGGCTACAGATGTATTATTGTTATGCCTGACAGTATGTCTGTTGAGAGAATCCGCCTTATGGAAGCTCTCGGTGCTGAGGTTGTTCTTACCGAGGGAGCAAAGGGTATGAACGGAGCAATTGAAAAAGCAAATGAGCTTTCAAAGTCAATTCCCGGTTCATTTATTGCAGGTCAGTTCGAAAATCCTGCAAATGCTGAGGCACATGTTAAAACCACGGGACCTGAAATTTTTGAAGACACAGACGGTGAATTGGATTATCTTGTTTCCGCAATAGGTACAGGCGGAACAATTACAGGTACCGGCAGATATCTTAAGGATAAAATTCCCGGACTCAGAGTTATAGGCGTTGAGCCCGAAAGCTCACCTGTTCTTTCAAAAGGAATATCAGGTAAGCACGGAATTCAGGGTATTGGTGCAGGCTTCGTGCCTGAGGTGCTTGATACTGAAATTTATGATGAAATTATTCGTGTCAGCGACGAGGATGCCTTTGAAACAGGTAGACTTATGGCACGGAAGGAAGGCGTTCTTTGCGGAATTTCATCAGGTGCAGCCGTTTGTGCAGCAATAAAACTTGCTAAAAGAGAAGAAAACACAGGGAAAAGAATTGCGGTGATTTTACCTGACACAGCAGACAGATATATGTCTACAGAACTGTTCGGATAAATTGCGGATTATTTAAAAAGAAGGAGAATACAGCATGATAGTTTCAACAAGAGGACGTTATGCACTCAGAGTAATGATTGAGCTTGCTGAACAGCATAACGAGGGTTATGTGCCTCTCAGAGGCATTGTAAAAAGTCAGGGCCTTTCACTGAAATATCTTGAAGCAATTATGACCACCCTTGTAAAGGCAGGCCTTATTCAGGGCGTTCACGGTAAGGGCGGCGGATATAAGCTTGCTAAAAAGCCTGAGGAATATACTATTGCTGATATACTCAGAGTTACCGAAAAATCAATTACTCCTGCAAGCTGTTCGGCTTGTCTTGGTGATGATTGTGAAAGAAAAGGCGAATGTAAAACTTATCCCTTCTGGGAAAAGCTTAACAGTGTTGTTGACGAATGTCTTACCAGCACAACACTTGCAGACCTTATGACTAAATAAGCATTCATCTGATTACAAATATTGCAAATAAAAAAGCAGAAGTTTTTCAACTTCTGCTTTAAATTTTTGTTTTAATTACTGAATTTCGCTTGTGGGAACGATTACAGGCTTTGTGGTTTCAGGAGCAACTGAGGGCTTGGGCTGAGCATCAGGATCAGCAATAACCTTGAATACGCCAAGAGCACTCTGGATTGTTCTGATAAATGTCTGGAAAGCTGTTTTGATTGTTCTTACAACGCGTGAATCGTTGTCTTTTTTTGCTTCCCATTCAGCATAGAGAACAACCTTGCCTGTTACAACAATTGTGTCACCGGGATAGTAAAGCTTGCCGTCTTCGCCTCTCCAACCGATACATTCAAAGTCAACTGCAAGAGGCATATCTCTTGTTACCTGTACCTTTACAGGAGTTTTGAATGTGATGTGGGGCTTGGGCTTATACATTACTGAAACGCCTGAATATGAATCGATTTCATAGTGGATGCCGTAGCTGAGAGCTGCTTCTTCTTCATCTTCACCGCCGAGAAGACCGCCAAGAATCTGATCTGCTGCGAACGCTCCTGTTGTAACCATACCGAAGATGCAGATTACCACAAGGAAAACTGAAAGAATTTTTTTGAAAGTTTTCATTTTTGTTACTCCTTTAATATAGTAGTTACAGTAATTATATAGTAATACTCTCTTGAAATAATTCCGAACAAGAAAAATACTTCAAAAAGTAAAAATAAAATTTAATTGATACAAAGTTATTTACATTTTCTACAAAAAACTATATTATATAGGAAACAGTTGAGGAGGTGCAAAATGAAAATACTCTTTCTTTGTGACGGAAACACCTGCCGAAGCCCCGTTGCTGAAGCAGTAATGAATAAAAAAGCTTTTGAGCAAGGCCTTGATATAGTATCTGAAAGTGCAGGACTTCAGGCTTTTTCGGGTGATGAAGCAAATGAATACAGCGTTAAAGCTGCCG
>JAFOXT010000372.1 GCA_017425745.1 Clostridia bacterium
ATCTTGCTAAGGACCTTAAATTTATTGAGGAGTTTTCACCGGAAATGTGTGGCATAGGCCCATTTATTCCGCATAAGGATACTGCCTTTAAAGATGAAAGGGCAGGCTCCTGCGAGCTTACCTGCTATCTTCTTTCTATAGTCAGACTGATGAAGCCAAATATTCTTTTGCCATCCACAACGGCTCTCGGCACAATTGACCCCATGGGCAGAGAAAAGGGTATTCTTTCGGGCGGTAATGTTGTAATGCCAAATCTTTCACCTCTTTCAGTAAGAAAGAAATATATGCTTTACGACGGAAAAATCAGTACCGATGAGGAAGCAGCTGAAAACCTTGGAAAGCTCAAAGAAAAAATCAAAGCTATCGGATTTGAAGTTGTTACCGACAAAGGCGACTTTATCAAAGTGTGAAGAGTGGAGTGTGAAGAGTGGAGTTGTGGGTCGCTTCGCTCCGAATTCTATCCGCTTTAACGATAGTGAAAACCGTAACAAGTGCCCGCCAAACATATTGAAATATGAACGGAGGATAATTTTGGAAGAAAATACAGTGAAATATAAAAGCAAAAAGTTTGCAGTCAGAATTATTAATTTGTATAAATACTTATGTGACGAAAAGAAAGAGTTTATTTTGTCTAAGCAGGTGTTGAGAAGCGGAACAAGTATAGGTGCGAACATTGCAGAAAGTGAAACAGCAATCAGTCAGAAAGATTTTTTATCCAAGATTTATATTGCTTTAAAAGAATGTAATGAAACTTTATATTGGCTTGATCTGCTTTATGAAACAGAATATATAACAGACAGTCAATTCCAATCGCTAAAACAAGATTGTGATGAAATGCGCCGAATGATGAGCGCAACAACAAAGACGATGCTATCGAATATGGAAAAAAGTGATTTGGCGGAATGAGTTTTTAGTGGTCGCAAGTTTTACCCGGATATAATCCGGAGCGAAGCGACCCACAACTCCACACTCCACTCTTCACACTCCACACTTTAAATAGTAATTAATTTAACAAAGGAAAGGTGTTTAAATATGTATAATCCAAAATCATTAAAGGCTGAAGAATTTATCAGCGACGAAGAAATCAGAGCAACTATTGAATACGCAGAGGCTAACAAAAATAACGTAGAGCTTATTGATGAAATTCTTGAAAAAGCAAGACCGAAAAAGACAGACAGCGGCTGCGTTTGTGCAGGTCTTACTCACAGAGAGGCTTCAGTGCTTCTTGCTTGTGAAATTCCCGAAAAAATACAGAAAATCTATGAAATTGCAGAGGAAATCAAGCTTGCTTTCTATGGCAACCGAATTGTAATTTTTGCTCCTCTTTATCTTTCAAACTATTGTGTAAACGGTTGTGTTTACTGCCCCTATCATCTTAAAAATAAGCATATAGCAAGAAAAAAGCTTACTCAGGACGAGGTGCGTGCAGAGGTTATTGCGCTTCAGGATATGGGCCACAAGCGTCTTGCAATTGAAGCAGGCGAGGACCCTGTAAATAATCCCATTGAATACATTCTCGAGTGTATAGACACTATTTACAGTGTGCACCACAAAAACGGCGACATCAGACGAGTTAACGTAAATATTGCAGCTACAACTGTCGAAAACTATCGCAAGCTCAAGGATGCGGGTATCGGTACTTATATTCTCTTCCAGGAAACATACCATAAGGAAAGCTATCTCAAGCTTCATCCCACAGGCCCCAAGCACGATTATGCTTATCACACAGAGGCTATGGACAGAGCTATGGAGGGCGGAATTGACGACGTAGGTCTTGGTGTACTCTTCGGCCTTGAGCTTTATAAGTACGAATTTGCAGGTCTTATTATGCACGCAGAGCACCTTGAAGCTGTTCACGGTGTAGGTCCTCACACTATCAGTGTTCCCAGAATCAAAAAGGCAGACGATATTGACCCTTCAGCCTTCGATAACTCAATTTCTGACGAAATGTTTGCTAAAAT
>JAFOXT010000049.1 GCA_017425745.1 Clostridia bacterium
ACCTAACTGCACAAATTAAAAATTACTTTTGTCTGCTGTTTTTATTACTTTCGATCCACTTTTCATCACAGATTATAACAAAAGGAGAAATGCGTCCTATTAAAGTGCAGTTTTTCTTTATTTTGTTAGAATTTTTGCCGTTTTCAGGTGTTGATAAAATTTTTTCTGAAAAGCGGTTTTTCTTATTGACTTTTTACTTTCTAAGGTTTATAATGTCATTACAGTGGTGAAAAGGTCATTAAAAATCATTCAAATGGAGATTTTTGGTGGAAAACGGCTTTTTACCTTTGTTTTTGATTTTTTACTGAAAGGAGTGAAAAGGATGCTCAGCGGTATTTATGAACATAACATCGACGGGAAAAACCGAGTTTTTATCCCTGCAAAATTCCGTGAGATAATGGGCGATGAATATACATATAAGCTTTGCCCCTCAAAGTATCCTTCAATTCAGCTTTTCAGTAAAGAGTATTACAATAAGCTTTATCCTCAGACAGAGGTAGACACACTTAACCCCATAAAGGACAGAAGCCTCAGAGCAGGCAGAAACCTTGGCAAGGGTGATGCAACCTGTGACGGTCAGGGAAGAATAGTTATCAGCCCGCTTATTTCAAAGCTTGCAAAGCTTGAAAAGCAGTGTGTGTTTGTAGGCTTTGAAACTTATGTTGAAATTATGAGTCCCGAAGTTTATGAGGCATTCCTTCTTTCACAGTGTATGGATTATCAGGAAGAAGAAGAGTCCTACAAGGAAGAAGAAAAGAGAATGCGCGAATACAGAAGCGAGGGTGCTTTCATTTCTCTTCCTGAAAATCAGAAGGGCGGTGAATTCTGATGAGTCAGTTTTCACACGTAAGTGTAATGCTTTATGAAACAGTGGATTCTCTTGTGACAAATCCCGACGGAATTTACGTTGACTGTACAACAGGCGGAGCAGGACACAGCAGAGAGATTCTTAAAAGACTTTCAGATAAAGGCAGACTTATTGCAATTGACCAGGACCCCGATGCAATAAAAGTCATCACAGAAAGAATCGGCTCAGATGAAAGAGTAACAATTGTACACTCAAATTTCTCCGAGCTTAAAAGCATTCTCGATTCTTTAGGAATCGACAGTGTTGACGGCGTAATGGCTGACCTCGGTGTTTCATCATATCAGCTTGATGAGGGTGAAAGAGGCTTTTCATACAACTACGATTTTCCTCTTGATATGCGAATGAGCAAAGAGGGTATGAGTGCTGCAGACGTTGTTAATACATACAGCGAACGTGACCTTATGAGAATTCTTCGTGATTACGGAGAAGAAAAGTTTGCTTCAAGAATAGCAAAGAATATATGTAGTAAAAGAGAAAGAAAACCTATCGAAACAACCTTTGAGCTTGCAGAGATAATCAAGGAATCAATTCCTGCCGCAACAAGAAGAACAGGCGGTAACCCTTGTAAGCGCAGCTTTCAGGCAATTCGTATTGAAGTTAACGGTGAGCTTGATAAGCTCAAAAATACCCTTGATGATATGTTTTACAGTCTTAAAGAAGGCGGAAGAGTTTCAATTATTACCTTCCACTCTCTGGAAGACAGAATAGTTAAAAGAGCCTTCAGTGAATACTGCAAGGGCTGTGAATGTCCCAGAAGTGCACCGGTGTGCATCTGCGGAAAAACTCCTGACGGAAAGCTTCCCTTTAAAAAGGTTCTGCCTTCTGAAGAGGAGATTGAAAACAATCAGCGCTCACGCAGTGCAACGCTGAGATGTATTGAGAGATTGTAATTAACCTTTATTATATTGGTAGGAGAGAAAGAAAATGGCAGCAGAATATGCTTATAAATATGATTACGGTTCACCTGCCGTAAGAGAAAATCAGCCTCTGCCCAAAAAAGAGGTGCAGAAAAGACCTGAATTCAAAACATATAACAGTCCTCTTGCAAAAAGACTTCAGGAAGAAAGAGCAGCTACTAAAAAGGTGCTCAAGCTTGCAGCTTTCCTTTCAGCTGCAATTGTTGTATTCTCTTTTGCAACTGCAAGCTTTTATGAAAAGGATTTAGCAAAGAGAGAGCTTGATACAGCTCAGGATTATTATATGCTCTGTCAGTCAGAGAACAAGGAGCTTCATGCAAAGCTCAACGCTCTTGCAACTGCCGAAAATATTGACAAATATGCAGTTGAAAGACTCGGTCTTGTTAAAATTACTGCGGATAAAGAGGTTTATCTTGACGCAGAAACGGACAACAAGACAATTTATTTCCAAGGAAACGAAAAAGCAGATATTGAAAAATAAGGGATTATCAATCATATTTTCATACGGTTTGTTTTCCCTGCTTTACTATGAAAATAAGCCGTCAGACTGACGGCTCATTTTTGCTATTTATTAAAGTTCATTTTTTCATATAATCGAAAAGACTAAAATACTTATAGTATGTATAACATAAAAGGAGAAAGCTTATGTACATTCATCCTAACCGAGTGAAGAGAAAAACTGACACTACATTTGTAAAGCAGTCAGCAATTGTTTCGTTTATTCTTGTTGTTGCAATGGTTTTTGTAAATCTTGGCGCAGTGGCTTATATTATGCTTGCAAAAGGTGACGAATACCGACAGAAGGCTGCAAGCAACCAGCTTTATGACGTTTCAATTGAAGGTATAAGAGGTACAATTTATGACAGTAATATGACTCCTCTTGCAACAAGCACAACTGCCTGGATTCTTTGCGTAAACCCCAAGGCAATCAAGAATAAGTTTGAGGATAACTCTTTTCTCAATAAGGAAAACCGTTATGACATCTTCATAAATGATATATCAAAAAGATTTGCAAAAATCCTCGGTATGAAAAAAAGCGAAATAAAAGCAATGCTTCTTCAGTCTGAGCTTTCTTATAAGCGAATCAAAAAAGAAGTGTCACCCACACAGAAAATTGCACTTGATGCAATTATCAACAAGCCCTACGGCTTCCCTTATACCTATGTGGATAACGGACTTTTTAAGGATAAAACCGAAGAAAGAACATACGATATAAGCATTTCTTCCTTGTTTACTTACGAAAGCGACAGCATCAGAGAGTATTCACAAAGCAATTTTGCTTCAACTGTTATTGGTGTAATCAACGCTGAAAATAAGGGCGAAACAGGAATTGAACGACATTACAATAACGTGCTTGAGGGTACAGCAGGCAGAATTGTTACTGCAAAGGACTCAAGGGGCAGAATTCTTGAATCAAGCTACGAAACTGTGTTTGATGCAGGCGAAGGCAACGGAATTGTTCTTACAATTGACTCAAATATTCAGAGCTATCTTGAAAATGCACTTAACCGTGCCCACGCAAGCATTAAAAGTGACGGCGTTTACGGTATCGTTATGGATGTTAAAACCGGTGCTGTGCTTGCTGTTTCTGATAAGCCCGATTTTGACCTTAATAACCCGAGAGAGCTTGTAAGCAAAGCAGCCAAGGAAGAGCTCAAAAAATACAAGGTAGGCTCAGATGAATATAAGCAGGCATTCAGTAATAAGCTTTATGAGCAGTGGAGCAGCTTCTGTATTACAGAAAACTATGAGCCGGGTTCAACCTTTAAAATTTTCACTGCAGCTGCCGCAATTGAAGAGGGGGTTGCAAACCTTAAAACAACTCACAACTGTCTCAGCTATGTAAAGGTTGCAGACATTACCTACAACTGTGCTAATCATAAAAGCCACGGCCTGCAGACTCTTACTCAGGGTCTGATGAATTCTTGCAACACATTCTTTATTACAATCGGTCAGCGCCTTGGACTTGAAAAATATAATAAATATTTTGAAGCATTCGGCTTCACAGAAAAAACGGGTATCGACATCAATAATGAGGCTTTTCCCGTTTACCACAATCCCGCAAGAATGAGTAAGGTTGACCTTGCAAGTACGTCCTTCGGTCAGACCATAAGAATAAGTCCCTTGCAGCTTATAACTGCGGCTTGTTCAATTGCCAACGGCGGCAAGCTTATGCAGCCTTACCTTGTTGATAAGGTAGTAGACAGCGACGGTAACATAATTTCTCAGACAGAGCCTACAGTAAAAAGAAGAGTAATTTCCGAAAGAACTGCTCAGTCTGTAATTTCAATGATGGAGGCCGTTGTTGAAAAGGGTACAGGTAAAAATGCTTACATTCCGGGCTACAGAGTATGCGGTAAAACTGCAACTGCTGAAAAGCTTGACGATAACACAGATGATGCAATTTACATCGCATCCTTCCTTTGCTTTGCTCCTGCAGATGACCCTCAGGTTGCAATTCTTGTTGGTGTTGATAATGCTCCGGGCCCCTACAGAGGCGGCGGTGTGCTTGCAGCACCGATTGCAAAGGAAGTGCTTGAATCAACCCTCAAGTATATGGGCGTTGAACCTCACTACACCCAGAGCGAGCTTGCAGAGGTAAGCAGAACAACTCCGTCACTTATAGGAAAAAATGTAAGCGATGCTAAAATTGCCGCTGCAAATGAAGGTCTTGTAACAAGAGTTTCAGGCAAGGGCAAAAAGGTAGTTTCTCAGGTGCCTGCAGGCGGTGAATCAATTCCCGAGGGCGGTGTAGTTGTAATTTACACTGAGGAAGCTTCTGACACTCTTGAGGTAACGGTGCCTGATTTTACAGGCCGTACTGCTTCAGAGGTTAACAGACTTGCCGTTAACAGCGGACTTAATGTGGTTTTCTCAGGTCCTACAGGCTCAGCCGGTGTAAGAGCATACAGCCAGGATATCCGTAAGGGTACAACAGTTGAAGCCGGCTCAAAGGTAACGGTTTACTTCAGAACAGACAACATTGCAGTTGATTGATATATGACATTTATTTAAAGGTGGTTTCTATTTATGCTTCTTTCAGTTCTTCTTAAAAGCATAGACTGTGAGCTTTTCACAGAGGACGTAGAAATCGGATTCATAACGGATAATTCAGAAAAATGCAAGGAAAATTCAATTTTTGTTTGTCATAAGGGTGCAGAAAAATTTGTTGAATCAGCAGTCAGTAACGGTGCAGTTGCCGTTGTGTCGGCCGAAAAAATTACTGAAAGCTGTTACATTGCAGAAGATACCAGAAAAGCCTACAGTAAGCTTTGTTCAGAGTTTTTCGGTAACAGCCATAAAAAGCTGAAGCTTATAGGTGTAACGGGTACAAACGGAAAAACCACAGTAGGCTCAATGCTTTATCATATTCTTACTATGTCAGGCAGAAAGTGTGCACTTCTCGGTACAACGGGTTATCTGCACTGTAACGAAAATGAAGAGGCAACTCTTACAACTCCCGACCCGTTTATAATGCACAGAATGTTTTACGAAATGACGGAGTGCGGTACAGAATACTGCATTATGGAGGCTTCATCACAGGGACTTTTTCAGGAGCGGCTTTATCTTCTTGAGTTTGAAATTGCAGTATTCACCAATCTTACATCTGAGCATCTTGATTATCACGGTAATATGGAAAATTACAGAAAAGCCAAAGAAAAGCTTTTCGCTCAGAGCAACGCATCAGTAATCAACCTTGACGATGAAAACGCAGAAAGCTTTCTCAAAGCCTCAAAAGGTGAAAGAATTACTTATTCCCTTAAAAAGGATGAAGCAGATTTTACTGCTAAGTACATCAGATTTTTTGAGGGTGTTACCGATTACGTAATTGTGGGTAATGAGCTTATTCACAGAATTAAGCTACAGACTCCGGGAAACCATAATATATATAATTCGGTTGCTGCAATTGTTGCGTCAATCAAATGCGGTCTTACCCTTGAGGAAGCTGCAAATGCCCTCAGAAGCTTTTACGGTGTAAAAGGAAGGTTTGAAATTCTTCCTTTAAAAACCGACTACAGAGTTATTATTGATTATGCACATACACCCGACAGCTTAAAGCAGGTGCTGTTGACTCTTTCTGACTTCAGAAAAAACAGAATCATCACACTGTTCGGTTGCGGTGGTGACAGAGATAAAGGAAAAAGGGAAGAGATGGGAAAAATCGC
Organism: Clostridia bacterium; assembly: GCA_017425745.1. Classification (GTDB taxonomy): domain Bacteria; phylum Bacillota; class Clostridia; order Oscillospirales; family Acutalibacteraceae; genus UBA6857. Next base: position 5,952 of record JAFOXT010000049.1, read on the forward strand.
TGCTTTTTACAGTGATATGGTAGTAATTACAAGCGATAATCCACGTCACGAAAACCCTTCAGACATAATAAACGATATACTTAAAGGTACTGAAGATACAAAAACTCCAGTATATATTATAGAAAACAGAAAAAAAGCTATTGAATATGCCTTGCAAAAGGCTCAAAAGAATGATATTATTCTTTTAGCAGGAAAAGGACACGAAACCTATCAGATAATAGGTGACGAAAAAATCTCCTTTGACGAAAGAAAAACGGTTGCTGATTTTCTTAAATAAAATCGGCAGAATTTGAAAGGAATGTTTTAAATGAATTCTACGGTTGCAATTTTAATTTCACTTGTAACAGCCTTTGTTGTTACCTTTCTTTTAGGTTATGTGCTGATACCATTTCTCCACAAGCTTAAATTCGGTCAGAATATTCTTACTGATATCGGCCCCAGCTGGCACGCTAAAAAGCAGGGTACACCTACAATGGGCGGTATTATGTTTATTATCGGTGTAATTTTTGCTGTTGCAGTTGCACTTATCGGCTGTAAAATCGGTGGCTTTTCAGCTTTTGCAGAGCTTGATATAACCCGTTATCAGCAGTATACAAGACTTTTCTCAGGTATACTTATGGCTTTCTGCTTCTCACTTGTAGGCTTTGCAGATGACTATATCAAGGTTGTTAAAAAGAGAAATCTCGGTCTTACCGAAATTCAGAAGACCATTCCTCAGGTGCTTATTATCGGTGCATATTTTGCTTCACTAGTTATAAGCGAAAGCACTTCAATGTATATTCCTTTCTACGGAAAGGTTGCATTTGACTCAATTCCCGGAATCATCTTCTTCTGCCTTTTCGGTGTTTGCGTAACCTACGGTGCAATCAATGCAGTTAACTTCACTGACGGTATTGACGGTCTTTGCGGCAGTGTAACAATTCCCGTTGGTGTTGCATTCACAGTAATGGCTATTCTTCAGCAGAACACCTCAGTGGGCATTTTAGGTGCTGCACTTGCAGGCGGTTGTGCAGGCTACGTTATCTGGAATCACTATCCTGCAAAGGTTATGATGGGTGA
>JAFOXT010000373.1 GCA_017425745.1 Clostridia bacterium
TATTTTGATGACTTTGAGGTTAAGCTTAATACCTTCCGTGTTGAAGGTATGGGCTCAATGGAATACAACCGCTATCAGAAGATGGCTATGGATATTATGGCTGCTCTCGGTGTTAACGGAAATATGAACAACATGGGCATGGGCGGTATGCCTATGGGCAGCGCAATGCCTATGAATAATATGGGTGGCTTTGCTCCTCAGGGTAATATGTACGGTCAGCAGATGGGCGGTTATCAGCAGGCTCCCTACGGTCAACCACAAGGCATGGGTTATCAGCAGAATCCTTATGGTCAGCAGATGCCTCAGCAGGGCTACGGTCAGCCTATGCAGAATAATATGTACGGTCAGCCTCAGGGTAATATGTATAATCAGCAGACAGCTTATAATCAGCAGGCTCCTCAGAATAATGCTGCTTTTGCTCAGGCTGCATCAGCAACATGGATTTGCGATTGCTGCGGCAACACCAACAATGGTAAATTCTGCTCAGGCTGCGGAAATAAAAGAGATTAATTTTCTGAAGTGTATAAAAGGAGTTGATTAAATGTCTGCTTTACTTGAACAGAAATGTCCTTGCTGCGGCGGTGCAATAGAATTCAATGCAAACACACAGAATATGAAGTGTCCCTATTGCGATGCTGAGTTTGATGTTGCCGCTATGGAGCAATCTGCTCAGAAAGCTGCAAATGCAGGTCAGGACAGCTTTGAATGGCAATCTCAGGGCACACAGTGGCAGCCTGACGAAATAAACGGAATGGGTGTTTACACCTGTAAATCCTGCGGCGGTGAAATCGTTGCAGACGCAACAACCGGTGCAACAAAATGTCCTTACTGTGATAACCCCGTTGTTATGACAAGTCAGTTTGAAGGCGGTCTGAAGCCCGACCTTATTATTCCTTTCAAATATGATAAAAAGGCGGCTAAGGAAGCTCTTAACAAATATATTGCATCAAAGAAGATGGTGCCTAAGATTTTCAAGGACCAGAATCACATTGATGAAATCAAGGGCGTTTATGTACCTCACTGGCTTTTTACAGGCACTGCAGTTGCAGATGCTGATTTCAAGGCTGAAAGAGTACGCACCTGGTCAGACAATAATAATAATTATAGAGAAACATCTTATTTTGACTGCTACAGAAGCGGTACAATGGATTTCTATAATATTCCCGTTGACGGCTCATCAAAAATGGATGACACACTTATGGAGTCCATTGAGCCTTTCAATGTAAATGAGGCAGTACCCTTCAGCACAGCATATATGGCAGGTTATCTTGCCGATAAATACGATGTTGACCTTAATTCAAGTATTCCGAGAGCAAATGAAAGAGTAAAAAACAGTGCTGTTTCAGCCCTTGAAAAGACTGTCACAGACCGCATGTATTCAATGGTAATTCCTCAGTATTCTCAGGTTAATATCGCGAACGGCTCTTGTGCTTATGCTCTTTATCCCGTGTGGATTCTCAATACCACCTGGAACGGCAAGAAATACACCTTTGCTATGAATGGACAGACAGGCAAGTTTGTTGGTAACCTTCCTCTTGACAAGAGTGCCTTCTGGAAAAAGGTAGCAATTCTTACGCCTGCTCTGAGTGCTGTGGTATACGGCATTATCTGGGCTCTCGGAAGTATGTAAGGAGGTAAGAATGATGAAAAATAAAGCTTTTGCAATTTTAACAGTAGTTGTTCTTTGCCTTGCAATGCTCCTTCCCGTATCGGCGGCAGGCACACACATTTTTGACGATACTCAGATGATAGGCAACATCAGTGAGCTTGAAGCTTATGCTCAGCAGATTGAAGACAACTACGGCTACAGTGTTCTTCTTTCAGTTGTTGACGGTGTTGGCGATAAAGGTACATTAGGCTATTGTGAAGACCTTTATAATGCCAATGCGGCAGATGAAAACGGCATTGCACTTACATACAACTACGGCGACAATAAATATGCTTTCTACTGTGCAGGTGAGGCTGAAACTCTTTTCACTACTGATATTCAGAATAATGTTCTCTGGTACGCTTTTGCATATACAGAAACCTACTATGAGGGAGCTTATGCTTATCTTGCGGCTGTTGAAGAAATTATAAAGAAGGCTCCCACAGCTACTGACCCTGTAACAGATGCTCACAAAGCAGAGCCGACAACTGAGTTTGTACCCGTTGACAGAACTCTCAGTCTTGTTGAAGACTATGCAGATGTGCTCACAGACACTGAGGAAGCTGAACTTCTCTCAAAGCTCGAGGCTCTCGGTGCAGCAAATGATATCGAAATCGGTGTTGTTACAGTTGATTCCAATGAGGGAAAAACTCCCGAAGCTTTTGCCGATGATTTTTATGATTATAACGGCTATGGCTACGGTGAAAACGATGACGGCTTTATCGTTGTATTCAATACAGGTGAGGGCGACGGCAACAGAAATCTCTGGATTTCAACTCACGGAAAGGGCATTGACCTTCTCACTGATATGGAAATAGATGTGATTATCGAAATGATGATTAATCCCATTAAAAACGGTGATTTTGCAGGTGCCTTTGATAATTTTGTTGAAGAGAGCGAAAGTGCCATTGATGAAAGCATTTCACTTCTTGCTATACCTCTTGCGATTGCAATAGGTTTTGGTCTCGCTTTCCTTATTGTGAAGATTCAGGCTTCAAAGCTCAAGACAGTGGTACAGAAGGCTGATGCGGCTGATTATGTAGGCAATGTTGTGCTGACTTATCAGAATGATCAGTTTATGTACAGAAA
>JAFOXT010000374.1 GCA_017425745.1 Clostridia bacterium
GAAGAGCTTATGCTTCTTAAAGAGGCTGAAGAGAGAGAGCTTATCAGATATATTTCAACTCTTGAAGATGTAATTATCGGTGCAGCAAAGAACTATGACCCTGCAAAGGTTACTCATTTCGCTGTTGACCTTGCAACTCACTTCCACAAGTTCTATAACAACTGCAGAGTAAATGTTGAGGACGAAGGTCTCAGACAGGCAAGAGTTACTCTTTGCATCTGTGTAAGAGACACAATGAAGAGTATTCTCAATATGCTTAAGGTTGAAGCACCCGAAAGAATGTAAGCTTAATAAGGTTTATTTAAGTTTACAGGGGTAAAATAAAACAGAAATCAAAAATACTTTAAATAAAGGAGAATTAACTATGAGCGCTGAAAAAATCCTCGTTGTCGATGACGACCTTAACATTTGCGAATTATTAAGACTTTATCTTACAAAAGACGGCTACAATGTAGTTGTTGCAAACGACGGTCAGAGTGCCGTTTCAATGTTCCAGGAAGAAAACCCCAGCCTTGTTCTTCTTGATGTTATGCTTCCCAAGCTTGATGGCTGGCAGGTTTGCAGAGAAATCAGAAAATTCTCAGAAACTCCTATTATTATGCTTACTGCAAAGGGTGAGGTTTTTGACCGCGTTCTCGGTCTTGAGCTTGGTGCAGACGACTATGTTGTAAAGCCCTTTGACACAAAGGAAATTGTTGCAAGAATCAAGGCAGTTCTCAGAAGAAGTGTTTCTTCAACTGCTGAAGAGATAAAGGAAGTTCACTACGACAAGCTTTCAATTAATCTCACAAACTATGAGCTTAAGGTTGCCGGTGTTCAGATTGACACACCTCCCAAAGAAATGGAGCTTATTTTCCACCTTGCAAAAAATCCCAACAGAGTATTCACAAGAGATCAGCTTCTTGATGAAGTTTGGGGCTACGATTATTACGGCGATTCAAGAACAGTTGACGTTCACGTTAAAAGACTTCGCGAAAAGCTTGAAGGCGCTTCCGATAAATGGGAACTCAGAACTGTCTGGGGCGTAGGCTATAAGTTTGAAACCAAGGAATAAGCTTTATTGGAATTGATTTCGTGCCCGATAGTTTTATCGGGCATACTTTTTTGAAAGGGGATTCTTATGGCTAAAAAAACACGAAAAAGAAACAGTCTTTTCCGTAAATATTTTATAATCGGCGGAACTATTATAGTTATAGGCTTTGTTCTTATTGCGCTTACAATTATGGTGTTCGTGGCTAATCAGTGGTGGAACGATAAGGTTGACGAATTGCTGAGAAACTCACGAAATATATCATATATGTATACTGATAATCTCGGAAAGGGCGGAAAAGTTGATAACGAAGAAATGATAATTACCGCTCTGGGAATGATGTCTGATTCCAGTATCTCCGAATATTTTATCGCAGATAAAAACGGTAAGGTGCTTTATTGCGGTGACTGTGAAGACGGCAGACCGGAAAACTGCAATGTTCACAGATCACTTGTTGTAAATAAAAATCATATTGAAAGAGCGCTTGACGGCGGTTTTTCAGACTATATGAATGATGAGGATTTCGGTATAGGTAAATTTGTTGTTGCTGTGCCTATTAAAGACGGACACAAAACTGTTGCAATTACCTTTGCTGTTGAGGATGCTGTAACGGGGCTTCTGCCTTATGTTGCAAGTATTTCTCAGTATATGGCTTATGCAGTTTGCTTTGTGCTTTTGTTTATGCTTATTATAATTTACTATCTTACAAGAGGTATTACAAAGCCCCTTGAGGATATGCAGGAGGTAACAAGACATATTGCAAAGGGTGAATTTAATTACAGGGCAAGCGAGGATTACAAGCAGAAGGATATCAACGATTTTGCAAAGCAGCTGAATAAAATGGCCTATGAGCTTGCAATTGACGATGAATCAAGAAAAAGCTTTGTTGCAAATGTTTCCCACGAGCTTAAAACTCCTATGACAACAATCGGCGGTTTCATTGACGGTATTCTTGACGGCACTATTCCTCCCGAAGAGGAAAAGAAGTATCTCGGTGTTGTTTCAAACGAGGTTAAGCGACTTGCAAGAATGGTTGTTTCAATGCTCAACCTTTCAAAAATTGAATCGGGCGAGGTGCCTCTTTCACCCGTTGAGTACGATATCGGCAAGCAGGTTTTTGAAACAATGCTGTCCTTTGAAAAGAAAATTTATGAGAACAACATTGAAATAAAAGGCTTTGAAGAAATCAATAATGTACTTATAAAAGCTGACAGAGACCTTGTTCAGCAGGTGCTTTATAATCTTCTTGACAATGCGGTAAAATTTACTCCTGAAAACGGCACTATCCATATTTTTGCAAGTAACGACGGCAAAAAGACTTATGTGAAAATCCGTAATTCAGGCGCAGGTGTAGCTCCCGAGGAAATTTCAAGAATTTTTGAGCGCTTCTATAAGGTTGATAAATCAAGAAGCTATGACGTCAAGGGTGTAGGTCTCGGACTTTATATTGTAAAAACTATTATCAATATGCACGACGGTGAAATTTCTGCTTCAAGCAAGCAGGGTGAATATACCGAATTTGCTTTTGAAATACCCTTCGACCAATAAATTTTAATTTTTAAACTTATTTTTAATGAAGCAGATTAATATATAGAAAAGTAAAGCAGAATGTTCTTTCAGAAAGGGGTAAAGTTAAATGAACGACAACAAAGAATTTGATGACGTTTTTTCAGATAGAACAGCAGAGCCTGAAGCTGAGGCGGAAAAGGTTGAAGAGCCTGAGATTCAGGCAGAAAAGGTTGAAGAACCCCAAAGCGGTTTTTCGTTTCCGAAGCCTCCCGTACATGATGTGACTTATCATTTTGCGGGCGAGCCTTATAAGGAAGAAAAAGAAACCACACGTTTTTATGAAACGGTTGAGAAAAAGGCAGAGCCTCCCAAAAGTGAAGTGCCTCCTGCTTTCAATCCCTATGAATCAAAGGTTAACCGTGAGCCTCAGGGACAGAGAGTAAGCAATCCGAATACAGAACACCATGGATATAATAATACTCAGTACACAGCGCCTGTTTACGGTCAGCCTAAGAAAAAAGGCAAGAAAATTGTTGGAATAATTGTTGCTGTGTGTGCAATTATTGCGGTGGCTCTTATTGCAGTGGGCTTTATAAACAATAACGGAGATGTTCTTCCCACAACACCGGGAACATCAGCTCCCACACAGAGCCTTCCTGATGAAAATATGCCTCAGATTTCAACAACTTCTCCCGGAAGAGTTGAAGAGGTTAATTCGGTTTGGGTAGCTGAAAAGGTAAGACCCAGCGTTGTTGGCGTAATTACCTATAAAAACGGTCAGCTTGCAGGCGAGGGCTCAGGCGTTCTCTGGATGGAGGACGGCGAATATACCTATGTAATTACCTGCGCTCATGTAATTGACGCAAAGGGTGTAACCTTCGGTGTGCTTACGCTTGACGGAAAGAGCTACGAGGCAACCTTAGTGGGTGCAGACACAAGAACAGACATCGGTGTTGTGAAAATCAAGGCTACAGGACTTCCTCTCAGCGAGCTTGGTGATTCAAGCACACTTAAGATAGGCGAACCCGTTTATGCAATCGGCAATCCCGGTGGCTCAGAATACTTCGGTTCACTTACTGACGGCATTGTTTCAGCTATTGACCGTTCAGTAACTGCAACTTACAAAATGACCTGTATTCAGCATAACGCTGCAATCAACCCCGGTAACTCAGGCGGTGCTCTTGTTAACACTGCAGGACAGATTGTAGGTATCAACTCATCAAAAATTGCAAGCACAGAATACGAGGGTATGGGCTTTGCTGTTCCCACATCAATTGCAAAGCCGGTTGCAGAAGCTCTTGTTAAGCACGGCTATGTGCCCAACAGACCTAAGCTTGGCATTGAATATGCACCCGTAAGCGCTTATCAGCTTTACTCAATGGTTGTTTCAATCAAGGGACTTCCTCAGGGCTCACTTGTAATTGCAGGTATTTCAGCTGACAGCTCACTTGGAAATACAGACGCTCAGGTAGGCGACCTTATTATTGCAGTAAACGGTAAGGATATGAAAGATTCAAGTGTTCTTCTTGACCTTATTGAAACAGGTGCAGTAGGCGATACACTCACACTTACTCTTTGCAGAATTGATAACAGAACCTATAAGACCTCAACCTTTGATATTACAATTACTCTTGTTGAGGACAAAGGAACACAGCAGGAAGAGGAAACCACAACTCAGAATTATAATAACGGCGGATACTATTACGGCGGAGCAAGTGATTTTGAGGACTTCTTCAATGATTACTTCTTTGGCTGGTAAATAATAAAAGTCAAAACTCCTCGGCACAAGACCGAGGAGTTGTTGTTTTACATCAGCGAAAACACAGTGAATGCCTCTTTTACTCTTTCATAAATTTCCTCAACGCTGCTGTATGTACTGCTTTCTTTTCCTGCTTTAAGCTCAAAGGCGGGCTTTGAAAATTCACTTGCAAACCAACCCGAAAAGCCGTTGATATCCTTTGTCTCACAAGCTGAAAGAGGATAGTAACAGCCTCTTGAAATTATGCCTGACATAAGCTCACTTTCAGGAATTTTATTGTTGTCAGGGGCAGAAATCAGCACATTGTCACCGGTGGAGACAGAAAGGCACTGACGGAAAGAGCGTACACGGCAAAGTCTTGTAAGGGCTTTTGTTTCTGCTTCGCTTTCCGGGTAGCTTCCGCAGTAATCACTTTCACAAGGTGAGCTTATACCGGCTTCAACTGCCTTTTTTTGGTTTTCATTAAAGCAGAACCCAAAATTTTTTCTGATATCAACACCGTTTGCGTTACTTTTCCAAAGTGAAAAATCTGAACAGCCTGCAGACTGAACAAGCTTTTTTGCGCCCTTCGCACCCTCGGCTTTATAAAGGTTTATTTCCCGTCCGTCGGGATTCACCGATGGAATTACGGTTATTCCAAGCTGAGAAAGAGCTCTTTTGATGTTTACCGAGCAAAGCTCTGAGCCGTTTTTTATGCTTCGGCAGATATCCTCAATAAACATATATAAAAGTAAAGAACTTACGCTGTCGCTTCCCTCAAAGCCTCCCACTATAATAACACTGTTGTTGAAGCTGCCGAGAGAAAAAGAGAAAATTCCTCTGCCGAGAAGAGTTCTTCCTGAAATATCTGCCCTTAAAAAAGGATATTCTTTAATGAGGGCTTCAATTAATTGTTTATTTGTGTTATAATCAAACATAGTCGGTTTTACAATGCGATTCATTTTTATCACCTGCATATTAAAATTGTTGGCATTATAATATATATTCCTTATGAATTAACAGTATGATGAAAGGCGGAAAATAATATGGAACTTTTTGAAAAAACTTTAAGCACAAAAGAGATTTTTAAGGGTAAGGTATTTACTGTTCACGTTGATGATATTGAGCTTCCCGACGGAAGCAAGTCCTTCAGAGAGGTCGTTGAGCACAGCGGAGGTGTCTGCGTTGCCGCAATTACTGACGAGGATGAAATGTTTTTCGTAAGACAGTTCCGTTATCCATACGGCAGAGTGCTCCTTGAGCTTCCTGCAGGTAAGCTTGAAAAAGGCGAGGACCCTCTTGAGGCAGGCAAAAGAGAGCTGAGGGAGGAGTGCGGTGTTACCGCTGAAACAGTTATTCCTATGGGTACGGTTTATCCCACAGTTGCTTATTGCAGTGAAATTATCTATCTCTATGCAGCAAAGGGACTTACAAAAACAAGTCAGGACCTTGACGAGGGAGAATTCCTCAGCGTTGAAAAAATTAAAATTGCTGATGCGGTTGATATGGTTATGAAGGGTGAAATTTCCGATTCAAAAACTGTAGCACTCATACTCAAGGTGAATAAGCTTAAGGAAGAGGGCGTAATCTGATGAAGGATTTTATTGTTGCGTCTGCTTCACCGAGAAGAAGAGAAATTCTTCTAGGCGGTGGCTTTGATTTCAGGGTTATTCCCTCTGACTGCGACGAAAGTATAAGCGAAAATCTATCTCCCGAGGAGACAGTAAAAGAGCTTTCTGAAAGAAAGGCGCTTTCCGTACTCAGCAAAAACAAGGACAGTGTTGTCCTCGGCTGTGATACTGTTGTAGCCTTAGGTGACGAGATTTTAGGCAAGCCTGCCGACAGAGAAGATGCTTTCAGAATGATAAAAAATCTTTCAGGCAAGGTGCACAAAGTCTGCACAGGTGTATGCATTGCCGACAAAGACAGAAAAGAAAGCTTTGTTACCGTTGCTGAGGTTGAATTTTATGAAATCAGCGACGAAACTGCAAGAAGCTATGCCGAAACCGGCGAGTGTGACGATAAAGCAGGAGCATACGGTATTCAGGGGCTTGGCGGTACACTTGTAAAAAGCATAAAGGGCGATTATTACGCAATTGTGGGTCTGCCCTTTGCTGAAACTGTAAGAGTGCTTTCTTCATTTGGAATAGAAGGTAAAATAAAGTTCTGATATTCAGGCGGATACTCTGTTATCCGTCTGAAATTTTTTCATCAAAATAATATGAATTTTTTCTTATTACTATTGAGAAAAAGAGGATTTTAAGTTATAATAACAGAATAAATTATTATGAGTTAGTATGTCTTATTACGGATAAGAGCCGAAAAGCCCACTGTCCGATAAAAAAGGAGTATAATAATATGTTATTTTCTCAGGATATAGGAATAGATTTAGGTACTGCCAATACCCTTGTGTTCGTTAAGGGTAAGGGTATTGTTATCCGTGAGCCCTCTGTTGTTGCAATCAATGTAAGCGCACGTCCTGCAAAGGTTGTTGCAGTTGGTAAAGAGGCAAAGGAAATGATAGGCAGAACTCCCGGTTCAATTGCTGCAATGCGCCCCATTACAGACGGTGTAATTGCTGACTTCGATATTACCTGCGAGATGCTCAAGAAGTTTATTCAGAAGGCTCTCGGCGGCTCATATTTTGCAAAGGCAAGAGTTGTAATCTGTATTCCTACAGGTGTTACAGAGGTTGAAAGAAGAAACGTTCACGACGTTGCAATTGAAGCAGGCGCAAAGTATGTAAGCCTTATTGAAGAAACAATGGCTGCTGCAATCGGTGCAGGTCTTCCCGTAAGTGATGCAGTGGGAAGTATGATTGTTGACATCGGCGGCGGTACTGCTGAGGTTGCGGTTATTTCTCTCGGTGATATTGTAACCTCAAAATCAGTAAGAGTTGCAGGCGACAGCTTTGACAGTGCTATCAGCCAGTATATCAAAAAGAAGTATAACCTTCTCGTTGGTGAAAGAACTGCCGAAGACATTAAAATCAAAATCGGCTCAGCTATGGCTTATGAGGGCGAAGGCAAAATGGAGGTCAAGGGCAGAAACCTTGTTGACGGTCTTCCCAAGAATGTTACCATTACAAGTGAGGAAATCAGAGAGGCGCTCTCTGACGGCGTAAATCAGATTCTTGACGCAGTTAAGTCAACTCTTGAAAAAACTCCTCCCGAGCTTTCAGCTGATATTATGGAGCAGGGCATTACCCTTACAGGTGGCGGTGCACTTCTCAGAGGTCTGGACAAGCTTATTGCTCTTCAGACAGGTATGCCCGTAAATATTGCTGACAATCCGCTTGATTGTGTGGCTGAGGGTACGGGAATTTTCCTTGAATCGGATGTTCTCGGTAAGGTAGGAAAGAAACTTTAATTCGCATATTGCGGGTAGAAAATATTTCAAAGGTGAACTAAAATGCTACAGTTTTTAAAAGGAAGAAAGTTCAGAACCTTTCTTGTGGTCATCTGTGCGCTTCTTTCGGGTTCAGTTCTTGCAATGGTTTCAGACGGTGCTTCAAGTCCGGTTTCAAACGCTGTGAGTGTAATTTTCACTCCCGTGCAGAAGCTTGCTGATGTTGTAAGCGATAAGGTTGAAATTGCAGGCAGTTATTTCAAAAGCTCTGCAAGCTACAAGAATGAAAACGAAAGACTCAAGCAGAAAATTGCTGAGTATGAAAATCAGCTTGCTCAGTATGGCGATATGGCTCAGAAAATAAGCTCCTATGAAACAATGCTTGGTGTAAAGGAAGAAAATCCTGATTTCGAGCTTTGCAGTGCTGATATTATCGGTACTGATGACGGAGATTTATTTACCACACTTATAATTAATAAGGGAAGTAATCATAATATTTCTGCAAAGGACCCTGTTGTAATGGGTAATTATCTTGTAGGAATTGTAAAGAAGGTTCATCCCACTTACAGTGTTGTGGAAACAATTCTTAATCCGGGCATCAATATAAGTGCCATTGAAAGTAAAACAAGAGAGGTTGCTTATGTAACAACTGATCTTGAGCATATTAAAAACGGCTTTTGCCTTATGGAAAGCCTTGACAGAACAACATCTATTACTCCGGGCGGACTTGTTGTTACTTCGGGCATCGGCGGACTTTATCCCAAGGGTCTGATTATCGGCTCGGTAAAGGAAATCAGCGAAAGCAAGTTTGAGCTTTCATCTTATGCTGTTATTGAGCCGGGTGTAGAAATCGGCGGTATTGAAGACGTATTTGTAATTACGGCTTTTGAAGGTCAGGGTATTGAAGAAATTGCTGACTGATTAAAATTCTGAAAGGACGGTGAAAGGAAAATGGAATTCACAGGCAGAAAAAACATTTATAAAAAATACGCCTTGTATGCTGTTGTTATTTTCCTTGCAGCCGTTTGCAGCAACTCAGGCTTTATACCCTCGTTATTTTCTCTTGACGCTATGGTTATGGTGCCCTTGTGTGTGGCAGTAGCTCTGCACGAAAAAAGCATTCCCGGAATGTGCTTCGGAATTTTATGCGGTGCTCTCTGGGATTTAGGCTCAGTTCAGTCTGACGGCTTTTATACTGTTCTGCTTACTGCAGTGGGCTTTATTTGCGGCAGTCTTTCAAGCTTTTTAGTAAGAAACAACATTATGTCATCCTTGCTTCTTACCCTTGCTTCAACCGGATTTTGCAATGTGGCACATTGGGTGTTTTTCTATCTCAGAAAAGGTTATGACGGAGCTTTCAGTGTTCTTTTCAGCTATTATCTGCCCTCAGTGGTTTATACCCTTGCTTTCGGGGCAATATTCTATTACGTTATAAGTTATATTTATAAAGCAACAAAAATTAAAAAGAAGCATTAAAAACGATAAAAAAGGAGTGAGCAGAGATGCAGAGTAAAATTGAAAAGCGTCGTCTTATTTCTGTTTTTGCGATTATATGCTGCATTTTTGCAGTTTTCCTTGTGCATCTTTTCAGACTTCAGATAACTCGGAATGAGTCGGCAGATACGGTAGTTTCTGTTGTGGAAGTGCCTGTTGAAGCTGTCAGAGGTGACATTCTTGACCGAAACGGTTATCCTCTTGCGACTAATAAAAAGGTAAATAAAATTGTTTTCAACTATGCGTATTTCCCTAAGGATTATGCAGAAAGAAATAAAATTATTCTTAAGCTTATTACAATTTTCAATAAAAATAAAACCGAGTGGAATGATAATCTTCCCATTGAGGTTACAAAAAAAGGTGAGCTCAGATTTGTAGAGGGTAAGGAAAATGAGGTTTCCTATCTTAAAAGCGAAGCCTTTCTTGACCTTAACTATTACGCAACAGTGCAGAATTGCTTCGGGGCACTTGTGTCAAGATATGAGCTGGAGCCGTACCCTGTAAAGCAGGCGAGAGATATTGCATCGGTTTACTACTATATGGTAAAAAGCGGCTTTAACCCTAACAGAAAATACGAATTTGCAACTGAGGTTTCAAACGAGCTTGTTTCACTTCTTAAGGAAAAAGCTGAAGAGCTTCCCGGTGTTGAAATTGATGTTACTTATGAAAGAGATTATCCCGACGGTACCCTTGCACCTCATGTTCTCGGCAGAATCGGTGCGCTTACTCCCGAAGAGTACGAGACAAAAAAGGAAGAGGGCTACGGTCTTAACGATTATATCGGCAAAAGCGGTGTTGAGTCAGCTCTTGAAAGCTATCTCAGAGGCACTAACGGTGTAATGACAATTACTACCGATGCCGAAGGTAACAAAACAGAAGAATATACCGTTGAGCCTGTTCCGGGCAATACGGTTATGCTTACAATAGATAAGGATATTCAGAAGGTTGCTCAGAATGCACTTGCCTCAGGCATTAAAAAGCTTCAGACAAACCTTAACCGAATTTATCCTCTTACAGGTGCGGTTGTTGTTATGGATACAAGAAATAACGACTGTCTGGCAATTGCTTCATATCCTAACTACAACAACTCAACCTATGACAAAAACTCAGAAAAGCTCAACAAGGACGAGAGCAAGCCTCTCTGGAACAGAGCACTTAGAAGTACCTATTCACCCGGTTCAACAGTTAAGCCTGCAGTTTCAATTGCGGGCCTTGAAGAGGGCGTTGTAAAAGACGACACATATATTTACTGTTCAGGTATTTATAAGCACTATAAGGACTATCAGCCCGGCTGTACGGGTGTTCATGGCGGTCTTAACGTTGTAAGAGCAATTTACCATTCATGTAACATCTATTTCTACGAAACTGCAAGAAGACTCGGTATTGAAAAGCTGAACAGCTATTTCAAAATGTTCGGTCTCGGTGAGCCGACAGGCATTGAGCTTTATGAAAGTACAGGTACTGTTGACTCTGTTGAATTCAGAGAA
>JAFOXT010000375.1 GCA_017425745.1 Clostridia bacterium
CCCGCCGAATTTATCAATCTTATTTGGCGGAATAAATATAAAAGTCAAGTAATTAGTTGAAACGGATATAATCGGCGAAGCCCCATAACTCCACTCTTCACACTCCAAACTCCACACTATAAAAAAACGAGCCCAAAACGGGCTCGTTTTTTTATTTGATTTCTTCAATTGAACTAACCTTAAAGCCTTTTTCACTGAGGAGGGCTGAAACCTTTTCAGCTTCGCCAACCTGAAGCACCATAATGGACTCACCGTTTTTGCTTGAGAACACGGAATACATATATTCAATGCCGATATTCTCTGAAGCCAACGCGTCAAGAAGACTGTTAAGTCCGCCGGGTCTGTCGGGTACTGCAACAGCAATTACGGGAGTCATAGCCATAATGAAGCCGTTTTCAAGAAGAACTGCTGATGCCTTCTGTGCATCTGCAGGAATAATTCTCAGCACGCCATAGTCCTGTGTTTCGGCAATATTGATTGCACGAAGGTCAATGTTGTTTTCTGAAAGCACCTTTGTGATGTTTGAAAGCTGACCTGCTCTGTTTTCAAGGAAAACTGAAATCTGTATAACGTTCATTGATATTTCCTCCTTTTGCGCAACTTATATCTTTCTCTTGTCGATAATTCTTACTGCCTTGCCTTCGCTTCTTGCAATTGACTTGGGATCAACAAGACGAACCTTAGCGTAAATTCCAAGCATAGCCTTAAGAGCAGCAACAAGATTCTTTTCCATTTCTGTAATCTTACCAAGTGAGTCGGAGAAGATTTCAGGTGTCATTTCAACAAGCACCTCAAGAGTGTCGCTGTTGTTGACACGGTCAACAATAATCTGATAGTTTGCAGCGTAGCCGTTTTCGATAAGAACTGCTTCAATCTGTGACGGGAATACGTTTACACCCTTTACAATAAGCATATCGTCGCTTCTGCCCATGGGCTTACTCATTTTAATAAGTGTACGGCCGCAGGAGCATTTTTCTCTTGAAAGAATACAGATATCCTTTGTGCGGTATCTGAGAAGAGGGAAGGCTTCCTTTGTGATTGATGTGAACACAAGCTCACCCTTGCTGCCTTCAGGAAGAACCTCGCCTGTTTCGGGGTCGATAATTTCAGCTATAAAGTGGTCCTCGTTGATGTGCATACCTGTCTGCTCGCTGCATTCAAAAGCAACACCCGGACCGCTTGTTTCTGTAAGGCCGTAAATATCGTAAGCCTTGATGCCAAGCTTCTTTTCAATGTCGCGGCGCATTTCTTCGCTCCACGCTTCTGCACCGAAAATACCTGCCTTAAGCTTAATCTGATCCTTGATGCCTCTTTCTTCAATGCTTTCTGCAAGATAAAGAGCATAGGAAGGAGTACAGCAGATAATTGTTGCTTCAAGGTCTGTCATAAACTGAAGCTGACGGTCTGTGTTACCTGATGACATAGGAAGTGTAAGACAGCCTGCCTTGTGGCTGCCGCCGTGCATACCTGAACCGCCTGTGAAAAGGCCGTAGCCGTATGCTACCTGACAAACGTCAGATTTTGTAGCGCCTGCTGCAACAAGAGCTCTTGCACAGCAATCTTCCCAAAGGTCGATATCGTGCTGTGTATAAAAAGCAACAACTCTTTTACCTGTTGTGCCTGATGTTGAGTGAATTCTTACGCAATCTTCAATAGGCATACCCTTAAGACCGTAGGGATAAGCATCTCTTAAATCGTCCTTTGAAAGGAAGGGAAGCTTATGAAGGTCGTCAAGGCTCTTGATGTCATCAAGAGTAACGCCCTTATCCTCCATTTTTTTGCGGTAGTAAGGTACATTTTCCCAAACGTGCTTTACCTGCTTCATGAAGCGTTCATTCTGAAGAGCCTTCATCTCTTCTCTTGACATACACTCCATTTCTTTCTGATAGTAATTTGCCATTTATACCGTCTCCTTTTAAGCCTTGCCCATAGCAAAAGCCTTTTTGTTGAGTTCAAGGAATTTTGCAGGAACGCTCTTTTCAATTGCGTCCATCCATTCTTCATCGGTGAAGTCAAAGTATTTTGAAATTCTGCCGAGAAGAACAAGGTTAACTGCCTTTGATGTGCCTGCTTCTTCAGCAAGGCTGAGTGCGTCGAAGGCTTCAATATTGATGCCCTTTTCAGCAATCTTTTCTGCAAGATTCTGAGGATATTCAGCTGCACCGATAATTACGGGCATAGGATTAATCTGCTGAGTATTTGTAACGATTGTGCCGCCCTTTTTAAGGTATTCAACCCAGCGTGCAGCCTCAAGCATTTCAAATGAAATGATAACGTCTGCTTCACCCTTGTCAACAACGGGTGAATAAACCTTTTCGCCGTATCTTACATAGGTTACAACACTGCCGCCGCGCTGACTCATACCGTGCACTTCGCTTACCTTTACGTCGTAGCCTCTTTTAAGAAGGAGTCTGCCGAGGAGCTTACTTGCAAGAAGTGTGCCCTGACCGCCGACACCGACAATCATAATATTTGTTGTTTTCATGCTGTAACCTCCTTCTTTTCAATTGCGCCAACCTTACAAAGCTGTGAGCATACACCGCAGCCTGTGCAGAGAGTTGTGTCAATAACTGCCTTGCCGTCCTTTATGCTGATTGCAGGACAGCCGATTTTCATACAAGCCTTACAGCCCACGCACTTATCGCTTTCAACCTTTGTTGCGCCTGCGTGCTTAACATATTTAAGAAGTGCGCAGGGACGTCTTGAAATAATAACTGAAGGCTCTTCTGTTGCTGTTTCTTCCTTGATTGCCTTTTCTGTTTCAGCAAGATTATAGGGGTCAACAACTGTAACACGCTTAATGCCTACTGCCTTGCAGAGAGTTTCAAGGTCGATTTTTGCAGCAGGGTCGCCCTTAAGGTTAAGACCTGTTGTGGGATTCTGCTGATGGCCTGTCATACCTGTAATTGAGTTATCGAGAATGATTACGGTTGACGCTGAATCATTATATGCGATATTGATAAGGCCTGTAACGCCTGAGTGCATAAAGGTTGAGTCGCCGATTACGCAAACTGCCTTTTTGCCGCCTGAAGCCTTGTTGAAGCCGTGGAGACCTGAAACTGAAGCGCCCATACAGATTGTTGCATCAATTGCTGAAAGCGGTGCAACTGCCCCGAGAGTGTAGCAGCCGATGTCGCCCATAACTGTAAGCTTATTCTTCTTAAGTGTATAGAAAAGGCCTCTGTGGGGACAGCCCGCACACATTACGGGAGGTCTTACGGGAATTTCTTCGTCAATTTTATCGTATTCATTAACAGCCATGCTGAGCTTTTCTGCAACAAGATTCTGGCTGAATTCACCGATGTTGCTGAAAATTTCCTTACCTACGGTTTTTACACCGATTGAGCTGCAGTGATTCTGAATTATACCGTCAAGCTCTTCAACAACAATAACTCTGTCAACGCTTTTTGCAAAATTCTTGATTTTTTCAACAGGCATAGGGTTAATCATACCGAGCTTAAGCACACTGTACTTGTCGCCGCATACTTCCTTAACGTACTGATAGCTTGTTGATGAAGTGATGATACCGATACTGCTGTCTGTACCCTTTTCAATTCTGTTGATTTCTGAGGTTTCGGCAAACTCTGTAAGTGCCTTTGTTCTTTCTTCAACAATGGGGTGACGCTTCTTTGCGTTACCGGGCATCATTATGTATTTTGCGCCGTCTTTTTCATAGGGCTTGTCTTCGGGAAGAATTCTTTCATTTTCTTCTACGATGCTCTGTGAGTGTGCAACTCTTGTGCACATTTTAATAAGTACGGCTGTATCGAACTTTTCTGAAATTTCATAGCCGAGCTTTGCAAACTCAATTGCTTCGGCTGAATCTGAGGGTTCAAGCATAGGCATTTTTGCAGCGATTGCATAGTGTCTTGAATCCTGTTCATTCTGTGATGAGTGCATACCTGCGTCGTCTGCAACGGCAATAAGCATACCTGCATTGACGCCTGTGTATGAAATTGTGAAAAGAGGGTCTGCTGCAACGTTAAGACCAACGTGCTTCATACCGCAGAAGCTTCTTTTACCTGAAAGACAGGCACCGAAAGCACTTTCCATAGCAACCTTTTCGTTGGGTGCCCATTCTGCATACATTTCATCATACTTAGCGGCATACTCAGTAATTTCTGTACTGGGTGTACCGGGATAGCTTGAAACAAATGAGCAACCGGCCTCATAAAGGCCACGTGCCAAAGCTTCATTACCAAGCATAAGCTTTTTCATTTTAATTCCAACTCCTTAATAAATCCTTTGTTTTATATAATTCAATAATTAATCTTCAATTGCTGTTTTTACTGTAACAGTAACCTTCTTTTCATAGCAGGCAAAAATTTCTTCAACCTTTTCTTTCTTCGGCGGCTTTGTAACAAGAGAAACCACGGGAACAATTATAAGCCCCATAACCATTGAGAAAGCGCCTGCGTTGATAGGTGAACGAAGCACTGCAGGTAAAAATTCCTTAAGCGGTGAGATAACAAGAATCATAAACACGCTTGAGAAAATAAAGCTTACCCAACAAGCGAGCTTTGTTGCTCTTTTCCAGTATAAGCCGTAAAGGAAGGGTGCGAGGAATGCACCGGCAAGGGCACCCCATGAAATACCCATAAGCTGAGCAATAAAGGTAACGCTTGATTTGTACTGCACAATTGCAAGAACAACTGAAATTCCGATGAAAACAACAATCAGTATTCTCATAATGAGAAGCTGCTTTTTTTCATTCATTCTTATTTTAAGACTATCTTTCAAAAAGTCAAGAGTTAATGTTGAACTTGAGGTAAGAACAAGGGAAGAAAGTGTGCTCATTGAGGCTGAAAGCACCAGAATTACCACAATCGCAATAAGAATTGCAGGAAGGTCTTCAAGCATTGCAGGAATAATTACGTCAAAGCCGTCTTTTGCAACGTCAACCTTGTGGCCGTAAAGTCTGCCGAAGCCGCCGAGGAAGTAGCAGCCACCTGCAACCACAAGAGCAAATGCAGTTGAAATAATCATACCCTTGTTGATTGCTTTTTCGTTTTTGATAGCGTAGAATTTCTGCACCATCTGAGGAAGTCCCCATGTGCCGAGAGAGGTAAGGAGCACTACACCCAAAAGGTTTACCGGGTCGGGGCCGAAGAAGGAAGCAAAGGCACCGGGCATATCTGCAGTTTCGGGTGCGCTTATCTGACTGAGGCTCCTGAGCGCCTCCATAAATCCGCCGTTATTTTTAAGAACGGCAAGAATTACCGCAACAATTCCGAAGAGCATTATAATACCCTGAATAAAATCGTTGATTGCCGTTGCCATATAACCGCCTGCAATTACATAAATACAGGTAAGCACCGCCATAACTATTACACAAACTGAGTAGTCAATGTTGAAAGCCATACCGAAAAGTCGGCTGAGACCGTTGTAAAGTGAAGCGGTATAGGGAATAAGAAAAATAAAGATAATCACCGATGAAGCCAGCTTAAGGCCTTTACTTGAATAGCGTTCTGCAAAAAACTGAGGCATTGTGGCTGAGCCTAAATGCTGAGTCATAACTCTTGTTCTTCTGCCGAGAATTGCCCAGGCAAGAAGTGAACCTAAAAGAGCATTTCCGATTCCTGCCCAGGTGGCAGCCACACCGTATTTCCAACCGAACTGACCTGCATAACCTACAAAAACAACTGCCGAGAAATATGAGGTGCCGTAAGCAAAGGCTGTAAGCCAGGGACCTACACTTCGTCCGCCGAGAACAAAGCCGTTTACATCAGTTGCGTTTTTTCTGCAATAAAAGCCTACACCTAACATGGTTGCGAAGAATACTACTAACAGTGCGATTTTGATAATCATTTTGAAATACTCCTTTCGATTAAAAGTTAAAAGTGGAAAGTTGAAAGTTGAAATAAGGTCGCAGATTTATCTCTGTGCAAACGGATAATAATAGTCTGCGAAACTAGTTATGTTGAAAAGGGTAAAGAGTTGTTTTTATCCGCCTTTACAAGTCTTAATCAAAGAAAACTCTACCCGCCGAGTTTATGTATCTGCTTTGGCGGTATGAATGTAAAGGTTCAGCAACAAACTGACACGGATATAATCGGAGCATAGCTCCCCACATTTCCACTTTCAACTTTTAACTTTCAACTTTATTAAATAACTGCGGAGTTCCGCAGTTATTTAATCTGTGCTTCTACAAGGCTGCCCTGACAGTACTTTTTGCGAAGAACAGGCTTTTCAATTTTGCCTGTGGGATTTCTGGGCACCTTTTCAAATATAATTTTTCTGGGTCTCTTGTAACGGGGAAGCTCCTGACAGAAAATATTGATTTCTTCTTCTGTACAGCTTACGCCGTCCTTGAGCTCAATAATTGCAAGTGTTTTTTCGCCAAGACGTTCATCGGGAATACCGATAACTGCAACGTCCTTGATTTTTTCGTGTTTTCTGAGAGCGTCTTCAATCTGTACGGGATAGATATTTTCACCGCCTGAGATGATAACGTCCTTCTTTCTGTCAACAAGATAGATAAAGCCGTCTTCGTCAACTCGTCCCACGTCACCTGTGTAAAGCCAGCCGTCCTTGAGAACTTCCTTTGAAGCCTCTTCGTTTTTATAGTAGCAAAGCATTACGCCGGGACCCTTGACAATAAGCTCACCGATGTCGCCCTGAGGTACTTCGTTACCGTTTTCGTCAACAATTTTTGCTTCCCAGAGGTAACCGGGCTTACCGATTGCGCCAACCTTGTGGATATTTTCAACACCGAGGTGTACACAGCCGGGGCCGATTGATTCTGAAAGACCGTAGTTGGTGTCGTACTGATGATGGGGGAAGATGCTCATCCAACGCTTGATAAGGCTGGGCGGTACAGGCTGAGCACCGATGTGCATAAGTCTCCACTGTGAAAGGAGATAATCGTCAAGGTTTACTCTGCCGCTTTCAATTGCATCAAGCAAATCCTGAGCCCAGGGCACAAGAAGCCATACAATTGTACATTTTTCTTCTGTTACTGTACGGAGAATCCATTCGGGCTTCACACCTCTCAGAAGAACTGCCTTACTGCCTGAAAGAAGGCTGCCGAACCAGTGCATTTTTGCACCTGTGTGGTAAAGAGGAGGAATGCAGAGGAAAACGTCGTCCTCAGTCTGTCCGTGGTGATTCTGCTCTGTCATACATGATGAAAGAAGAGCCTTGTGGTTATGTAAAATAGCCTTGGGGAAGCCTGTTGTACCTGATGAGAAGTAAATTGCTGCATGATCCTCTTCCTGGAGCATAATGGGAGGAGCCTCTGAAGAACAGTAGTTCATCATTTCACAGCAGTCTTCACTGTAGGCAGGGCCGTCCTTACCAACATAAAACATTGTTTTTACATCGGGAATGTCATTTGCAATTGTGTCAATTCGCCCAATGAATTCCTTGCCGAAGATAAGCACTTCACAGTCTGCAAGATCGAGACAGTATTTGATTTCATCGCCTGAATAACGGAAGTTCATAGGTACTGCAATACAGCCTGCCTTAAGAATACCGAAATATAAAGGAAGCCATTCAAGTGAGTTCATAAGAAGAATTGCAACCTTTGTGCCTCTTTTGAAGCCGCGGCTGAGAAGAAGGTTTGCGAATCGGTTTGCATGTCTGTCAAAGCTCTTCCAAGTCATTTCACGGCGGTAAGGTGTGCCTGCGTTTGCACTTTCAATAAGACTTGCCTCTCTCCATGTTACTGCGCTGTCACGCTCCTCTGAGGGATTAACCTCAACAAGAGCAACCTCAGGGCCCTTGAATCGGGCATTTCTTTCAAGTAAATCTGTAATAACCATTTAAATATCTCCTTAGATTTGTTAATATCGGTTTTTTCTGAAAGTGGAAAGTTAAAAGTTGAAAGTTGAAATGTGGGTCACTTCGTTCCAATTGTATCCGTTTCAACTGATTGCTGGGCTTTTATATTCATACCGCCAAAGCAGATTGGTATCGTAGGGACCGGCGTCCTCGACGGTCCGAATATAATCAACTCTTTACCCTTTTAATCTCAATTATCTTCGCAGACTATCGTTACCTGTTTACAGAAATATAAACCTGCGACCTTATTTCAACTTTTAACTTTCCACTTTCAACTTTTCAAAATAAAAGCCTCCGCTTTTCTTTTGAAAAAGCAGAGGGCGAGAATTATCCCGTGGTACCACCTCAATTATTGCCATACGGCAATCACTCAGGAAAAGCTGTATCGGGCTCACCCGGTTTTGCCTACTCACTTTCAGCAAAACTGCTCAGAAAGGTAATTCATACAAGGGCTTTTCTCCGTCTTGCACCACCCGACGGCTCTCTTAAGAATTTCCGTTTGTACTACTGATTTTCGTCATAGCATTAATTTTTTCGAATATGTTTGGTATTTTATCACTTTAAAGTGCGTATGTCAATAGTTTTCTGCAATTTATTTCTTTAAAGTGTAAAAATATTTTAATTTGACTGATTACCTTGTTTATGGTATTATCTTTTTATCATTAAACTAAGACAGGACCTGATAAAATGACAGACAGATATATAGTTTTTGACGTTGAAACACCAAACTCACGGAACAACCGTATGAGTGCAATCGGTATAAGTATAATTGAAAACGGAAAAATCACCGATGAATTCTACTCCCTCGTAAACCCTGAGCAGGAATTCGACTACTTCAACATAAAGCTGACAGGCATCACTCCCGAAATGGCTGAGGAAGCGCCCACCTTTCCTGAGGTGTGGGAGAAGATCGGCAGTATAATGGAAAGCGGTATTCTTGTTGCCCACAATGCACCCTTTGATATGGGCGTACTGCAGAAGTGCCTTGACTTTTACGGCATTGACACAAAGCCCTCATTCAATTACGTCTGCACCTGCAGAATGGCAAAAAAGTGTATGCCGAATCTTCCGAGTCACAGACTCAACAACCTCTGCGATTATCTCGGTATAACTCTTGACCACCACCACGCAGGAAGCGACAGCACTGCTGCGGCGAAGATTTTTCTCTTCTGTGTAGAGAACGGAATTGAGCCGAAGGAGTTTATTAAGGTTAAAACGGGTTAACTGAGTGTGGAGTGTGAAGAGTGGAGTGTGAAGTTAAGGGTCACTTCGTTCCGATTATATCCGTGTCAGCTTTCTGCTGAATCTTTATATTCATACCGCCAAAGCAGATTGATAAATTCGGCGGGTAGAGTTTTCCTGATTAAGAAATGTAAAGGCGGATAAAATCAACTCTCTTCCCTTTTCAATACAATTGACTCCGCAGACTATTACTTTCCTTTTGCAGAAGTATAAACCTGCGACCACAACTCCACACTCCACTCTCCACACTCCACACTTTAATAAATTCTCTTGACAACTCAAATTCTAAGTGCTATACTGTTCTCATAACTGAATATTACTGGGGGTGCTGATTTTTC
>JAFOXT010000376.1 GCA_017425745.1 Clostridia bacterium
GATGTAACCTCTATGCTTGACGAGGGCTCAACCTTAATGGACGACATCAGCGAGGACCTTTCAGAAAATCTTTCCGAGGCTCTTTCTGATGAAAGCACAGAAGAGGAGTCAACTGAAGACACCACAGAGGAAGCTACAGACGAAACCACAGATATTACCGACGAAGCCCGAAACGGACTTATGGCAGAATAAAAACCGCCCTTGAGGCGGTTTTATTCTTTAAAGTTGAAAGTTGAAAGTTAAAATATGGGTCGCTACGCTCCGATTATAGCCGTTTGAGCGAATTTCAAAACCTCTACATTTGTTCCGCCTAAGCAGATTGATGTAAAGGGTTCGTCGCAGACGAAGACGGAGAGGTTTAAAATCTACTCTCTTCCCTTTTCCACCCGTCTTTCTCCGCAGATTACATCTTTCCGTTTTCAGAGATATAAACCTGCGACCGAATTTCAACTTTCCACTTTTAACTTTCAACTTTAAGAAAAAAGCTCCCGAAATCGGGAGCTTTTTTCTTAGTATTTTCTTGAAAGGAGCTTTTCAGCTTCTTCCTTTGTAATCTTACCGCTGTTGCAGTCGGTCATAATCTGTACGTCCTTATCCTTAAGTCTGTAAAGGCTCCAGATACCGAGAGCGATTACAAGGCCGATAATGGGCACAACATTGTAGGTGAACCAGAGACCGTCAAGTGCGCCTGCGGGCTGAAGGTCAATTGCGTTTGCTGCCTGAAGGTCAGCAAAGCCCTTGATGTCAATACCTTCAAACTCTGTTCTGAAGTTGAAGAGACCGAGAAGGAAAAGACCGAGACCGCTTGAAATTGCTGCTGCAAGCTTAACTGCAAAGGTCTGGATTGCAAAGGTGATACCCTTAGCCTCTGTGCCTGTTGTGAACTGTCCGTATTCAGCACAGTCAGGTGTGAATGTGAAGGAAAGAACACCGATAATACCGAGAGGAACTGAACGGAGCATAAAGGTAACAATAAAGAGCACAAGGCTTTCTCTTGCAAAGCAAACGGGAATTGAAAGAAGAATTGCAGCGATTGTAGAAAGCTTGAAAAGAGTAAACTTATCAATTTTTCTGATAATTTTCGGTACAAAGAGAGCCATAATAAGCTGAGGAACAGCTGCAACTGTACCGGTAATAAGTGAAATGAGTTCGTTACCGTAAATGTAGTAAGCCGTAAGAAGGTGAAGCGCTGTGTAGGTCTGAGCACCTGAATAGAAGAGGTAACCGATGTAGTAAATAAGAAGGTATTTGTTGTGAACAACATAGTTGAGCATGCTTCTTACTGTGAACTGCTCTTCATCTTCGCCTCTGTTTCTTTCTTCACACTTGAAGCATACGGGGAACATTGTTGCTGCGGCAACAACGGCGATAATAACTGCTGTGAAGCCGTAACCGATGTTGATTGTCTGTCCGATGAAAAGTGTAACAAGAACAGTTGTAATAGCTGAACCGATACCGCCTGTGATGCCCTTGAGAGAAAGAATTGTGTTTCTTTCTTCAATCTGAGTTGTCATTGCAGTGATAATACCGAAGGCAGGCACGTCACAGATTGTGTAAGCTGTATCCCATACGATATATGCAAGGGCAAACCATACGAGCTTTACAA
>JAFOXT010000377.1 GCA_017425745.1 Clostridia bacterium
GGGGTAAAGAAAAGGTCATCTTGTACATTTCTCGAAAGTCTGACAGCTTGTCGAAAATAACTTTTTCGACAAGCTGAAACCGTTCTTAACTGAACGGTTTTTATTTTTTTCTGCTTTTGCTGAAAAGCTCCTTTAACCCCAACACAACAAGAAAACCGCCAAAAAGCTTTTGCAATATTCCCTCAGAAAGCCAGGATAAACAAAGAAAACCGATAGCACTTCCTATTATCCCGAATAAAACAAGAGGCAGCACTGTTCTTTTGTCTATAAGCTTATTTTTGCAGTAAATTACGGTTGATATAAAAGCTGTGGGAATAAAGCAGAAAAGGTTTATTCCCTGAGAGGCAAGCTGAGGAAAATTCATATAACGGGTGAGATACACAACCAGAATTGTTCCGCCTCCAAGCCCCATTGAGCCGAGCACACCCGATAAAAAAGCTGATATTACACTGACAAAATTCATAGATACTTATTATTTTAAAATCATTCTGATTCCGAGATACAGCATCAGCAATGAAAAGACCTTTCTCAATATTTTATCGGATATTTTTTTCATAATTAAGCTGCCTGTAAAGCCACCAAGCACAGAAAAAGGAAGAAAAAACAGACCGTCTTTTATATCGAAATAGCCGTTTCTGAGGTAAACAGAAACACTTATGATGCTCAAAGGAAGAATAATAGCAATCGCAGACGCCTGTGCTTCCTTCTGTGATTTTCCCTTGCTTTTTATAAACGGTACTACGATTGTACCTCCACCTGCACCGAAAAGTGCATTGATAATTCCGACCGTCAAACCGGCTGCTGCAGTTATAATTCTTTGCATTTTTTCATCTCCGGGAAGTTTTTTATTCTTAGTCTTTGAAAAATTGAAAAAATTATTAGTAAAACCGTAAAAAAGGCAGAATTATTTTGATTTAACTATTGTAAAAACAAAAAATAAATGATATAATAAGCCATAAATGTTTAGGAGGATCAATCATGATTTGTAAATTTTGCGGCAATGTAATTGAAGATACTTCAGATTTTTGCTTCATTTGCGGTCAGAAGGTAGCTGAAGAAGCTACTGTTGAAGAAGCTTTTGTAGAAGCTGCTCCCGCACCCGAAGCTGAAGAAGCAGTTGTTACTGCTGATGCACCCGTAGCACAGGCTACAGCAACAGTTCCCGAATTCCCCGCTTTTGATATGTCAACCCTTCCTCAGGGTACACCCATCTATGCACAGACAGCTCCCGTTTATGCACATCAGGTATTTATTCAGCAGATTACTCCCGCTGCTCCCGCTACACCTTTCGTACAGGTTAACGGTCAGAACCTCGGTGGTAAGGTTAAGGATGCAAGTGTTTGCTCAAAGGCTAAGAAGTTCTTCTCAGCTTTCTTTGCTTTAACATTCATTCTTCAGTTCATCAGCTGGATCTGGTACAACGGCGCTAAGAAGCAGGGCTTCCCCAAGAAGGCAGAGGATATTCTCAACTCAACAATGGTTGGTCTTTGCATCTTTATGGTTGCTGTTTGCGGTTTCCTTATTTTCAAATTTGTTCTTGGCTAAGACTACATAAAAGCTTTTCCCTTCACTTTCGGGTGAAGGGATTTTTTTATTCATAGAAAACTTTTATCCGTCATAGATATAGTATAGACTTATTTTGAAAAGAGGACGGATGATATGTCAGATACAAGTATCTATAATTCAATTGCTGCAAGAACACAGGGAGATATTTATCTGGGCGTTGTAGGCCCTGTAAGAACCGGAAAGTCAACCTTCATAAAAAGATTTATGGATGTGCTTGTTCTGCCGAACATTGAAGACGAAAACAAAAAGACCCGCGCTATGGATGAGCTGCCGCAGTCTTCACACGGAAGAACAATTATGACCACTGAACCGAAATTCATTCCCGAAAATGCAGTGGAGCTTACAATTGAAAATTCAATCCGCTTTACTGTCAGACTGATTGACTGTGTGGGCTATGTCGTTCCGAGTGCTATAGGCTATATTGAAAATGACGAGCCAAGAATGGTGAAAACTCCTTGGTTTGAAAAGGATATACCCTTCAATATGGCGTCAGAAATAGGCACAAGAAAGGTAATAACCGAACACTCCACCATCGGTATTGTTATAACAACCGACGGTTCTGTAAGTGATATACCTGAGGAGGAATACAGAGAAGCGGAAGATAGGGTTATAAACGAGCTGAAAGCCATAAATAAGCCCTTTGCGGTGTTGGTAAACACAACTGACACCAACAGTGAAGCCTGCCGTAAAAAAGTAAATGAGCTTAAAGAAAGGCATGGAGTTTTTGCAAGAGAGGTCAACTGCAAGGAAATGAGCAACGAGGAAATAAAGGAGATTCTTTCCGGAATATTGTATGAATTTCCCATCAAAGAGCTGAAGCTTGATTTTCCGAGATGGATAAGTCATCTCGAAAAGAGTCACCCTTTAAGAAACGGTATTTTTTCTTCTGTTTCAAAAGCAGCGAGCGAGCTTTCAAAGGTAAAGGATGCAAAGCTTTTCACAGAAAAACTAAGCGAAAACGAAAACATTCAAGCCTGCATTCTTGCTGACACAAATCTGTCTGAGGGCGCAGTAAAAATAAAACTCACTCCAAAAGACGGATTGTTCTATGAGATTCTCTCTGAAAAAACGGGTGTTGCTGTAAAAAATGAAAGCGATCTTATGGCAAGGCTTATTGAAATGACGGAAATTGAAAAAGAGTTTCAGCGCTTCAAAACTGCTCTCAGTGAGGTTGAAGCAACGGGCTACGGAATTGTTATGCCGACAATGAAGGAGTTAAGACTTGAAGAGCCTGAAATTATGAAGCAAGGAAGTCGCTACGGAGTAAGGCTGAAGGCATCGGCACCGTCAATTCATATGATGAAAGCAGACATCACAACGGAGGTTGCACCCATTGTAGGTACGGAAAGCCGCAGCGAAGAAATGATAATGTATCTGCTTAAAGAGTTTGAGGAAGACCCGTCCAAAATCTGGGAGAGCAACATTTTCGGCAAAAGCTTAAGCAGTCTTGTAAACGAAGGCTTACACACAAAGCTTTACAAAATGCCTACCGATGCAAGAATGAAAATTCAGGAAACTCTTGAAAGAGTTATAAATGAAGGTTGCAGCGGACTTATCTGTATAATTCTTTAAACATTTATTAGCCCTTGAAAAATGAAAAAGTATGTGCTAAAATATTCCTACATTGAAAACAAAGGAGAATAAAAATATGGGCAAGAAAATTATTGTTGCAGGCGGCGGCCACGGCGGTATTACTGCAGGTATGCTTCTTAGCAAAAACGGTTTTGACGTTACTGTTTACGAAAAAAACAGCAGAGATAATATGGGTCACGACTGGACCGACATTTTTGATAAAAAGGGCTTTACTGCCATCGGTCTTCCCGTGCCTCCTCAGGAAATGTATAAGCTCAAGCACGATATGACCTTCTACGGTCCTCAGATGAATACTGCGCTTGTTCAGCACACACCTGAAGATCAGCTTGAAATTCAGATGGAAAGACGCGACATTTATAGCTACATTATCAATGCAGCTGAAGAAGCAGGCGTTAAATTTGTTTTCGGCTGTGCAGTTGAGGCACCTATCCTTTTCGGCAACCGTGTTGTGGGCATCAAAACTGCTGACGGCGACAAGTATGCTGACCTTGTAATTGACGCTTGCGGTATGTATTCACCCGTAAGATCAAAGCTTCCCGAATCTCTCGGTATTCAGAACAATTCAATTGATTACGAGCAGTTTTATGTTTACCGTGCATTCTTCAACAAAACTGCAGAGGTTGAAGATGTAAACAAGTTCAAGGTACTTATGCTCCATCAGAATAAGCTTGGTATTACATGGATTGCTACTGAAGAAGAAACAACCGACGTGCTTATCGGCCGTTTCAAGAAATTCGATATGGACGAAGTTAACGCAACTATTGACACACTCCGTAAGGATAATCCAAGTATCGGTACTGAAATCAAACGCGGCGGTCAGTTCGTAAATATCCCCGTACGTCAGCCTCTCGGTGTTCTTGTTGCAGACGGTTATGCTGCAATCGGTGACAGTGCGTTTATGACAGTGCCCGTTATCGGTTCAGGTATTGCAAACAGCTTCAAGGCTTCAAAAGTTCTTGCAGATGCAGTTATAAACGACAAAGATGGCGCTTACAGTGCTGAATCACTCTGGGCTTATCAGACAGGCTTCTATAAGATTCTCGGTAACGGTCTCGCTCCCCTTGCAGCAGTTAAGCTTATGCTTACAAGACTTGAAGAGGGTGAACTCGACTACATCTTCGACAACGGCATTCTCAACGCAGACGATATGACAATCGGTGCAGACGATACAAACCTTGCTTCAATGCTTGGCGGTATGAGTCCTGCTGACATCAAAATCAAGCTCACAGGTCTTATCAACAACAAGGTTATTCTTAAGAAGGTTGTTCGTATGGGTCTTGAGCTTGTAAGAGCAACTGTTGTTACAGGTGCTATGCCTAAGACATATAACAGAAAAGCTGTGCTTAAATGGGTTAAGAGCTATAATAACTGCTTCAAGCACTAAGTTTATGCATAAAGAAATCCCACCTTTTCAGGTGGGATATTTTTTATTCAAGTATTCTCAATTGTTATGCGGTAAGCCATTTCTTCAAGCTGTTCAATGCTTTCAAGTGACACAACAGCCTGTCTGTAGGCAGCTGCACCTCTGATGCCTTTAATATACCAGGCTGCGTGCTTTCTCGCCTCTCTTGTGCCTACCCTTTCGCCCTTGTATTCGCAGATTTTTTTGATATGCTTAACCATAACTCTCATTCGTTCGCTTACGGGAGGCTCAGGAAGAATTATTTCATGGTTGAGGTATGCATTTATCTGACTGAACACCCAAGGTCTGCCAAGAGCACCTCTGCCCACCATAAGAAGGTCGCAGTTGGTTTCTTCAAGCATCTGAGCAGCACTGAGACCGTCAACTATATCACCGTTTGCAATTACAGGTATTCCTACACTCTCTTTTACTTTTCTTATCATTTCCCTGTCAACCGGCGGAGCATACATCTGCTGACGCGTTCTTCCGTGAACGGTAATTGCGCTCATTCCTGCCCTTTCGGCGCGCTGAGCCATTTCTATACAGTTTATACTGTCCTTATCCCAGCCGAGACGGATTTTAACAGTTACGGGAATATCAACGGCATCTTTTACTGCTTTCATTATTTCTTCAGCAAGCTCAGGATTCCGAAGAAGTGCCGAACCGCCTCCGTTACCGGCAATTTTAGGTGCAGGACAGCCCATATTAATATCAATTACATCAGGATTATATTCAAGGCATTTAATTGCACTTTCGGCCATTGTTTTCGGATCTGAACCGAAAATCTGCGCTGCTGCAGGTCTTTCTTTATCTGAAAGGCAAAGAAGCTCCTTACTCTTTCTGTCGCACATTGTAAGCCCTTTACTGCTTACCATTTCGCTGACCACGTAGGTTGCACCGTATTCTGCACAAAGCTCTCTGAAGGCTCTGTCGGCAACTCCCGCCATAGGTGCAAGTGCAGCACTGCGGCTTTCAATTTCTATATTTCCAAGTTTCATAGGTTCACTCCACCAAAATACAATATTACGTTTCCTGATTATATCACAAAGCACTTTCAAAATCAACATTTCATTTAAGGCTTGACAAAATGAAGCGTTGTATATATAATAACATTTGAACAATTGTTCAAATATAAATGCTTGAGGTGTTTTATGATAAATAAAAATGAACTCAATGAAGATTTTCTTATGCTTCAGAATGAAACTGCAAAAAGAGTTTTGAATGAACAACCTGATGAAGATGTACTTTTTGACCTTGCAGAGCTTTTTAAAATTTTCGGCGATTCAAACCGAATCAGAATACTCTATGCCCTTTCAGGTGTTGAGCTTTGTGTAAGCGACCTTGCAAACATACTCTCTCTTTCTGTTTCTGCTGTAAGTCATCAGCTGAGAATACTGAAAGCGTCAAAGCTTGTGCGTTGCAGACGCGAGGGTAAAATTATTTTCTATATGCTTGACGATGACCACGTAAGGGATATTATCAATCTCGGTCTTGAACACGTTATTGAATGAGGTGTACAATGAAACAAAAAACTGAAAAAAATATTTTAATCGCCTTTCTTCTCAACCTTACTTTTTCAGTATTTGAATTTATCGGCGGACTTTTCACGGGGAGTGTTGCTATAATTTCTGACAGTATACACGACCTTGGAGACGCATTAAGTATCGGTATTTCATTTTTCCTGGAAAAGAAAAGCTCTCTTGAGCCCGACGACAAATACACCTACGGCTATATGCGTTTTTCTGTGCTTGGCAGTGTAATTACAACGGTTATTCTTCTTTTCGGCTCTCTTGCCGTTATTTATAATGCGATAAACCGAATAATCTCCCCTGCCGAAATCAACTATGACGGCATGATAATATTTGCCGTTATAGGTGCTACAGTTAACTTTATAGCTGCATATTTTACAAAAGAGGGCGACTCACTTAATCAGAAGGCCGTTAACCTTCATATGCTTGAGGATGTCCTCGGGTGGGTAGTTGTTCTTGTCGGGGCAGTGATAATGAGGTTTACCGACCTTTATATAATTGAC
>JAFOXT010000378.1 GCA_017425745.1 Clostridia bacterium
AGTTGTGCCTATAGCGCTTTCGGGGGCTATGGCACTGTTTATTACATAGTCATAAGCTATGTCTGAAGAAACCTTATCACCGAAGAGAGTGAAGTGGTATTCCTTACTGAAAAGGGTTTCCATATGCTTTTTTAGCTGAGCGTTGCTTTCAGCTTTTTTGAGAGTGTGAACCTCAACAGTGTTTTCTATTACAGGGTAGTCGGGATTGGGAAGCTCGGTCTGTCCGATTGGGTTAACGGGCTGAAGATTTACGGGAATAATTTTATAAACGTACATACAGGTAAGAGTTACAAGGAGCATAGCTGCAAGACCTGCTACTCTCGGCAGAATTTTATGTGTTTTCTTAGGCTTTATGTTCTTTTCTTTAAGCATCTTTACCATCCTTTCTTCAGAAAGACTTTCAGGCATTTCGGGTGAATAAGCAAAAGCTTCTTTAAGGGTGTAATTGCCTTCTTCGTTTCGTTTCATTGTGTCACCGTCCTCATATAACTAACATTTCTCTGAGCTTCTCTGTGGCTCTTTTGATTTTTGAGCGTACTGTACTGTCCTTAAGACCGAGAATTTCACCAATTTCCTTACTGTTATAGCCCTCGGAGTAAAAGAGAATCATAATATCTCTTTCCTCAGCTGAAAGCTTTTTGAGGGCATTCATAAGGCTTATATTTTCACTGTGGTCTTTTTCGTCTGAGGAAAGATTCTGCACCTCTGAAAGCTCAACCTCATTTTGGTGAAGATACTTTATCTTCTGAGCGTTTTTGCAGCAGTTATGAAGAATTTTGAACATCCAGGATTTGAAAGCCTCGTTCTTTTTAAGTGAAGTAATTTTTTGGAAGGCAAGGCATACAGCCTCGCTTACGCAGTCCTCAGCCATACTGACAGAGCCTACAGAGTAGTAGGCAAAGCGAAACAGGTCTTCTGCATAAAGACCGTAAAGCTCACCGAAGGCATCGGCAGAGCCGTTTTTAGCTTTTTTAACAAGATTTGAAACATTTTCTGAGCTCATAAATTTATCACATCCGTTTCACCCTATTAGATGGAAAAAGAAGGGAAAGTGTTGCACCGTTAATAAAAATATTTTTTCGGGGAAAAAATATTTTCAGAGTTGAGAGTTAAGAGTTGAGAGTTGAAATGTGGGGAGCTACGCTCCGATTGTATCCGTTTCAGCTGATTACTAAGCTTTTATATTTATACCGCCAAAGTAGAAAGATAAATTCGGCGGGTAGGGTTTTCTTAATTAAGAATTGCAAAGGCGGATAAAATCAACTCTTTACCCTTTACAGCTCAGCTTATTACGCAGACGATATCTGACAATCTGAAGAAGCATAAATCTGCGACCTTAACTCCACACTCCACACTTAACTCTTAACACTTATCTATGAGGTGATTATAATGGAAAACAAGGATAAAAGCAAGAAACAAAAAAAGACATTTAAGTTCAAGGGAAAGAAAGAGGAGATTATCTCTGATGTAAACGGCTCATACACAGGTGTGCCCACAGACCCCATGGATATAAGACCCGTTCAGGACGCAGACGATTTGTAAAGGCTCCATCACGGAGCTTTTACAATGAATAATGAATGATGAATAATGAATAATTGTGGTCGCATCTTTATATTCTGCAAACGGATGGTCATAATCTGCAGAATTTATTCGGCACAAATAGGGTAAAGAGTTGATTGTATCCGTTTCAGCTGATTGCTAAGCTTTTATATTCATACCGCCAAAACAGAAACACAAATTCGGCGGGTAAAGTTTTCTTAATTAAGAACTGTAAAGGCGGATAAAATCAACTCTTTACCCCTTAAAGCTAAGCTTGTTTCGCAGACGATATCTGACAATCTGAAGAAGCATAAATCTGCGACCTTAACTCCACACTCCACTCTTCACACTCCACACTAAAAAAAGCACTTCCGAAGAAGTGCTTTTTGCTTACGCTTTTGTTCCCTTTGCACCCTTTGTGCCGCCGCCAAGGTTTACACCCTGAAGCACGTTTGAGTCAAAGGTATATGTGATACTGCTGTTTTCACGTTCTCTCTTGAGAGCAAGTGAAATCATTCTGTCGAGAAGC
>JAFOXT010000379.1 GCA_017425745.1 Clostridia bacterium
GCAACGTCGCCCTGAGTCTTGTCCTTCTGAATTGCAAACTTGTCTGCAATTGCTGCACCGTTTTTGTCTACAGTGTAAGCAGTGAAGTAGAGAACACCGTCTTCAATTTCAACGGCTGAGAACATAGGTGCGTCAACGCCAAGCATCTTTTCGCCTCTGGGGAAGAACTTGTCGGTTACGCTGTTGTCGTTTGTGATGTAAGTCTTAACGCCTGATGTGCCTGAAATTACATAGGTTGTGCCTGTGGGCTCAATCTGTGTTTTGTAAACCTCGCCGTTGTGGTTGAGGTAGGTTCTTTCATAAGCTGTGTTTGCATTGCCTACAAGTGAACCTGTTCTCATATAAACGTGGTCGTGACCCTGGAATACCATATCGATTCCGAGAGCAGGCATAAGATTCTGAAGCTGATCTCTTATCTGACAAACGTCATCATCTTCATAGTGTGAGCCGTGTGAGTAGGGAGCCTTGTGAAGAGCAACGAACTTCCAATCAGCATCGCTTTCCTGCATATCCTTTGTAAGCCATTCAATCTGCTTTGCAGTAATAGCTTCATTTTCATCAAGGTCATTTGTGTTAAGCACTGCAACGTGAACATTGTTGTAGTCAAATGAGTAATAAGTACCTGTTGAAAAATCCTGATCCTCAGGTGCGTAGGGGAGAGCGAAGTTGTTGTAAAGTGCAAATTCACCGTGAGTTTCGTGGTTACCTGCAGTGGGCATCATAAAGGTGCTCATTATTTCGGTTGAAGCTGTGTCGAACATCCACTGCCACTGCTTTGTGTTGTCTGCGTTGTCAACGTGGTCGCCTGTGTTGATGATGAAATCAGCATCAGGATAAAGATTGAAAGCAGTTTCAGTGATTGTAGCCCATGCTCTTTCGTACTGAGCTTCTGACTGTGACTGAGGGTCAGTCATATGGAAGAAGGTTGTGTTCTTGCTTCCGTCAGCAGTTGTAATCTTGCCGGTCTCACTCCACCAGCCTCTTTCAGCGTCACCTACACGGTAGTAGTAGGTTGCACCGGGCTCGAGATTTGTAAGTGAAGCTGTGTGTCGGTTCATTTTGAAAATGTATGTGATGAAGCCGATAATACCGATATCAATACCGGGGAAGGAGCGTTCAATCTGTTCGCTCTTGAGGTCAATGCTGAAGTCTGCTGCTTCTGTGGGAATACCCTTGAATGAAGGCTCACTGTCAGCCTTATAGATTTCAATGTCGCCACCAACTGAGAATTTTGAGAACCAATTGATGTAAGCGCTTGTCTTGCTGTCCTCGCCCATAGTAACGCTTACCATTGTGGGAAGACGGTAGTTTGCTCTTGAAACAGGAACCTCAACCTTTTCTGTGCTGTATGTAACGTCACTGTCACCCTTAAGCTTGGGATTAACGTCGCTTGTAAAGTCGTTGATGATATAAGCTACAAAAGTACCTGTACCTTCAAACTGGCTGTGTGTAAGATACTTGCTGATAAGAAGGTCATCAAGAACATCATAAATGCTTGTCCAAGGAAGAATACCGAGAGCGAAAATTGTATCAACAAGATTCATATAAGTGGGATTGCCACGGAGAACAACATTAATAAAGTAGTCGATTCCGTCGCCCATTGATTTGCCGATCTGATCGTCGTTCATAAGCTTGCCGAGTCTGATTTCAAGCTTTGAAAGAAGGGCTTCGTCAAGTATGTCATTGAGAATGATGTCAACAAGAGTATTGAACAGCTTTTCAAGAAGC
>JAFOXT010000380.1 GCA_017425745.1 Clostridia bacterium
AGACCCGCTGATGATAAGGTTGATAAGGACGTAACAGGAATTAAAAAGCCCTCAGTTGACAGACCTGCAAACAATCCTTATCTGGGCTCTGCTGCAGCTTATGATATTTCTGATCCGAGCATTATCTATGACGACAGAAGCGGTTATTACTATTGCTTTGGTTCAGATAATGTTGTAATCAAGTCAAAAGACCTCGTTAACTGGACAGGCAGAACAACATATTTCCCGTCACCGGAAAATGCACAGAGTAATGAAGTAATGAACTTCAACACCTTCCCGAGTGTTAAAAAATGGGCTGCTGCACACGGCTACAGTGATGATATTACATACTCAGGTCAGGACGAGGACAGAACTCCTCTTGCTCCGGATATTGTAAAGGTCGGCAGTACATATTATCTTTATTTCTCCCTTTCAAAGGAAGAGGGCGCAAACGAATCAGCAATTTTCTGTGTTAAAACTACAAGCCTTGAAAGAGCTGTTAATGAAAAAGACTGGGATGATGTCGGTCTTATTATCAGCACCTGCGGTAATCACAGCGGTGCTAAGGTGAATGAAAACGGCGAGAGAGAAAACATCAAAGAATATTACGATAAAGCAAATGCGGTACACCCCTCAGTAATTTCCACAAATAACGGAATGTTTATGGTGTACGGCGGATATTACGGTAAGGATAAAATTGACGGCGAAATCTACCTTGTTGAGCTTAATTCCAAAAACGGTAAGCTTAAAAAGGACAGCAGATATTCAAAAGAAGGTCCTGTTGTTGCAACTCTTCACGGCGACAACAGATTCAATGCAGGTACAGTTGTAGCCGACCCGGGAAGAATTCCTGCTTTGAGTAAGGGTAACGGCAGTCTTGTTTCAGGTGCTGACCTTATTTACAATTCCAAAAACAGCCATTATTATCTTCTTGTTACTTACGGTGATAAGGAGGCCAACTATGAAATAAGAGTAGCCCGTTCAAAGTCTGTTGAAGGACCTTATGTTGACTATATCGGCAACGAAATGAACGACTTCGGCAATTCAGCTAAAAACAATCAGTATACTAAAGGTACTCAGCTTCTTGCAGGCTACGGATTCACACAGAGCAGTGAAGGCTGCGTAAGCTATGCTGATATAGGCAGAGCAAATATGGGTAGTCCGAGTGTTATCTGCACCAAAAACGGAAACTGGTATGTAGCTTGTCAGTCACAGGCATATTTCAATGCAAACGGTGAAATTTCAACGGGATATAAAGTGGCTCAGGAATACGGAGTAGCCGTTGAGGCTTATTCTGCACTTGATATGCGTGAAATCAGATTCACAGAGGAAGGCTGGCCTGTTGCAATGAGTCAGATGTACTCAGGAGAAAGAGCTAAGACCAACCTTAAAACCTCAAATCTTTACGGTAACTGGGATGTAATTGTATTCGATAAGAATGCTGATTCAGATAATTACGCAGCAGTAAAAAGAAACGATTCTCAGACTGTTACTGTGCTTAAAAATGCAACCGTAACAAAGATGGACATCGAAAAGGGTAACGACCTTAATCTTACAAACGTACTTAAGAAGAGCGGTGACTGCTTCCTTCTTACAATTGACGGTGTTGAATACAAAATTTATCCTGCAATTCTTTGGGACTGGGAGCTTTCA
>JAFOXT010000381.1 GCA_017425745.1 Clostridia bacterium
AAGCATTATAACACCGAGCACAAAACTGAATGCTGCAAGATAAAACGGCAGCTTAAGAGGCATATCGGTATAAGCCATTATGCCCTCAAAGGCATACTTTAAAAGCTTTCTGAAATTCCATTTTGTTTCACCGGCTTCTCTTTCCTTTACTTCGTAGGGAATTGAAACGGTGTTATAGCCTACCCAAGAGAAAATCCCCTTTGAAAAGCGGTGATACTCTGAAAGAGACAGAATTGTTTCTACAACAGGTCTTCTCATAATACGGAAGTCACTTGCATTTTCAACAAAGGGTACATCAGTAATTTTGTTGATAAGCTTATAGAATTCTTCCTTGCAAAGGGTAATGAACTTACCCTCCTTGCGCTTTTCCTGAAAGGCTGCAACCATATGGGTGTCTTCATCCTTGTCGAGAATTTCAGCCATTTCAACAACGTATTTTACGTCCTGCTGAAGGTCTGCGTCAATTATTGTAACATATTCTCCCTTTGCGTGAGAGAGACCTGCATACATAGCAGCTTCCTTACCGAAGTTTCTTGAAAAGCTGACAACTGTTATTTTTCTGTCACGGTTTTCCTCATAAAGCTTTTTAAGCTTCTTTTCGGTTTTGTCGCGGCTTCCGTCGTTTACAAAAACAATTTCATAGGAATCTGTGTAGTTTTTTAATCCTTCTGTTACGTGTCTGAAAAAGTTTTCTACATTTTCTTCCTCGTTATAACAAGGCACTACAAGGCTGAGTTTAACTGACAAAGTTTTCACCTCTTCTGTCTGCAGATTTTATGTTTTCTTATTTGCCTTCTCTTTCCCTTATAACAAATCGTGTAGGTGTACCCTCAAGTCCGAAAACCTCACGGATCTGATTGTCGAGATAACGCTGATAGCTGTAATGGAACAGCTCCTTGCTGTTTACAAAGCAAACGAACGTTGGCGGTCTTGTTGACGCCTGAGTCATATAGTAAATCTTAAGTCGCTTACCCTTATCTGTAGGCGGCTGAACTCTTGCAGTTGCAGCAGCAAGAACATCGTTAAGCTTACCGGTTGAAATTCTTGTTGAGTTCTGTTCGTCAACAAACTTGATAAGCTCATAAAGGCGGTCAATTCTCTGACCTGTTTTTGCAGAGATAAAGATAATGGGTGCATAGGACATAAAGGAGAAGTCGTTCATAAGCTTCTTTCTGTATGAGTCCATAGTTTTGCCGTCTTTTTCAAGTGCGTCCCACTTGTTTACGGCAATAATACAAGCCTTACCCATCTCATGAGCGATGCCTGCAACCTTTGAGTCCTGCTCGGTAAAGCCTTCAACAGCGTCAATCATAATCAGACACACATTAGCTCTTTCTACAGCCATTTTTGCTCTGATTACTGAGTATTTTTCAATCTGGTCCTCTACCTTGCTTTTTCTTCTGAGACCTGCAGTATCAATAAATACAAAGTCACCGAATTCGTTTGAAATATAGGTATCTGTGGCATCTCTTGTTGTACCTGCAATATCAGAAACAATTGCACGCTCTTCACCTGAAATTCGGTTAATAAGAGAAGATTTGCCTACATTAGGCTTACCGATAACAGCAACACTTATAATGCTGTCGTCAATTTCTTCTTCTGTATCCTCGGGAAGGTGTTCAAGCACAGCGTCAAGAAGGTCACCTGTGCCGTGGCCGTGAACTGAAGAAACTGCAATAGGTTCACCTAAGCCAAGGTTATAGAATTCATAATATTCAAGCGGAGTTTCGCCAACCTTATCGCACTTGTTTACACAAAGGATAACGGGCTTTCCTGACTTCTGAAGCATAGCTGCTACTTCTTCGTCAGTTGCAACAACACCGCACTTGAGGTCGGTTACAAGAATAATTACATCAGCACTGTCAATTGCAAGCTGAGCCTGTCTTGACATCTGCTTTAAAATTATATCGTCTGATTTGGGTTCAATACCGCCTGTATCGATTAAAAGAAAGTGTCTTGACAGCCATTCACAGTCACCGTAAATTCTGTCACGGGTTACACCGGGAGTATCGTCAACAATTGAAAGGCGCTGGCCGATAAGCTTATTGAAAAGAGTAGACTTACCTACATTAGGTCTTCCTACAATTGCAACAATAGGTCTTGCCATAGTTTTTTACCTCCGTTTCTTTCAGCAGAAAATTTTATCTATGAGGTCATATCCGTCTGCTGAGAATGTTACATCAAGAGGGACAGAAAGTGCTTCTTCTACGTCCTCTACACTGATATTGTCAAGGAATAAGTCGCCCTCGCTTCTCAGCATAACATCAGGGATAATAAGCCTGTCATAAAGCTCCTTACCCTTAAGCTGGTCTATTAAATCTCTTCCCGTCACAAGTCCTGCAACAGTTACAGTATGACCGAAAAAGTTGTTTTCAATTTTATAAACGTTGATTTTTATATTCGGGAATTTCTTTGTGACTTCATCAGAAAGCTCTTTTATAAGAGGATATGCAGCCTCACCCGTTGCAAGTGAAAGCTTTCTTTCTTCTGTGTCGTCTGCTATATCATAAAGCCCCGACATAAATTCATCCTTAAAAGATGTGCACATTCCAACACCGTTTTCAAGCTGTACGTAATCTTCGTAATATTCAGCGTCAGGAAGCGGTCTTTCTGCCTTTAAATAAAACTCATCCGAGGCATAGCAGAGTCTTGTGCCGAACTTTTCTTTGAATTTATCACCGAATTCCGTAATAATGTCAATAACATCAGCTGCAGTTTCCTTTGTGTACTGAGGCATTTCAAAAAGGCCATCACGGTGCTTTGTTATACCTACAGGCACAACCGCAATGCTTTCCACACCGGGATGAAGCTCAGAAAGCTTCTGCAGACTGTAGCGAAGCTCGTCACCGTCGTTGATTCCGGGACAGAGCACAAGCTGAGTATTGATGGAAATTCCGTTTTCTGCAAGGTAGCTGATTATTTGGAGGCATTCCCCTGCCTTCGGGTTTTTCATCATTTTAACACGAAGCTCTTTGTTCATAGTGTGAACAGAAATATTTACGGGAGTTATATGCATTTCAATAATTCTCTCAACATCACGCTCGCTGAGATTAGTAAGAGTGATGTAGTTTCCGAAAAGGAAGCTGAGACGGGAGTCATCGTCCTTAAAGTAAATGCTTTCGCGCATTCCCTTGGGATTCTGGTCGATGAAACAGAAAATACACTTGTTCTTACAGCGTCTTTCCTTATCCATAAGATATGTTTCAAATTCAAGACCAAGGTCATCGTACTCATCCTTTTTAATAAGTACACTCTTCACACTGCCCTTATGCTCATATTCAATTTTAAGGCTGCTTTCTTCAACATAAAACTGATAGTCAAGAAAGTCGTTGATTTCATGTGAATTCACCTTTAAAAGCAAATCTCCGCCTTTTATGCCGGCCTTGTCTGCAGGTGATTTTCTTATTACAGACTTGATTTCTACCATAAACGCTCCTTATCAGATATGAGTGTGGACAATATGAAATAAAGAGGTGGATAGCCTATAGCTTCTCCACCTCTCAAAGTTCCAAAGGCTTAGTCTTCGTCCTTAACAACTACCTGCTTGCCCTTATAGTAGCCGCATTCAGCACAAACCTTATGGGGTACAGTGTATGCACCGCACTGCTTACATCTTACGAGTGTCGGAGCGTCAAGCTTCCACACGTTTGAACGTCTCTTGTCTCTTCTTGCCTTTGATACTCTTCTCTTTGGTACTGCCATCTCCCAGCACCTCCTTATTTGAATTTATTAGTTAACATTTTATTGTCCTGACTTAATCAAAAAGCGCTGCCCATCTGGGATCAATCGGCTTTTTGCAATCGCAGGAGCTCTCATTTAAATTTGCACCGCATTCTGAGCAAAGCCCCTTGCAATCTTCCTTGCAAAGGAATTTACCCGGCAGAGCAAGATAAATGTCCTCTAAAGTAAGCTGTTCAACATCAAGCTTCATATCCTCAACGAGAATATAGTCGTCGTTGTCTTCGTGGTTGAGAGAAGCAACAAGACCGTGCTCAATATCCACCGTAAACTCAGGTCTGATATCCTCAGCACAACGGTCACAAGTGACCTCCATTGAAAACTGAGCCTTAGCTTCAATTGTAACAATACCCGCTGTGTTTCTGATTTCACCCTTCAGAATGACAGGTGTTGTGAATGGAAACACACCGCCGAATTCCTCAGCTGAAAAATCAAATTCATAATCGAGTGGAATGCGCTCAATTGCGCCGCCCAATAAAGCTTCAAGTTGAATAAACATAACTCACCTCATGCAGTAATCACTCACGGAATTAAGGCATAATTCACCCAAGCGTTACTTAACGAATAACATTATATAGATAACGGGCTGATTTGTCAATAATAAATTACAAAATAACTTTAATTTTTTGCGTTTTCCCGCTTATTTTGTGCTGAAACGGTATGCCTTTGTTGCGTTACCCGTAAGAACAGTTTTTCCGCCCTCAATTACAACCGGTCTGATTTTATAGGAATATTTGGTTCCCTTTTTCAGATTCTTCACTGTATATGTTGTTTCAGCAGTTGTTGCAATACGCTTGTAGCTGTCTGACGATGAGTCGTATCTGTAAACGTAATAGCTTGTGGCACCCGTCGACTTTGACCATTTAAGTGTCTGTGAGGTTGTTGTTGCTGAAGAAAGCTTTACGTTTGCAATATCCTTCGGAAGTGTTCTGAAGCTTACTGTTGTAAGTGCTGAAGAAACCGTACCTGCATCGGTTTTGATGAAAGCTCTTACTCTTACCTTGTGGTTCTTTGCGTAGCCGAGTGAGCCGAGCACAAAGGAGGTATCAGTGGTCTTTTTCTTTTCAACATACTTCTTTTCTGAAGAGCTGTAAAGATAAACCTTG
This sequence comes from Clostridia bacterium, assembly GCA_017425745.1. Taxonomy (GTDB): domain Bacteria; phylum Bacillota; class Clostridia; order Oscillospirales; family Acutalibacteraceae; genus UBA6857. The sequence goes on from JAFOXT010000381.1 coordinate 4,845, forward strand.
TAATAGCTTGCGTTTTTAACCTTGCTCCACTTCAGTGAAACCTCGTTTGGCTTTGCTGTTGCCTTAAGAGTTTTCACCTTGGCAGGTGTTGTTGAAACTGAAAAGCTTTCGCTTTTTTTACTTTCGTATTCTGTTGACGCAATGTCATAAACAACCGAAACAGCGTATTCCTTAAGGCAGGATTCACCCATAAGCTCAAAGCTGTAGCTTGTTTTGCTTGTTGAAGCTACCTTTTTATAGGTTTTTCCGCTTACCTCATAGATGTTATATCTGATAGCATCGTCAACGCCCTTCCACGAAAGAACATAGGAGTCATCAGTTACATCTGAGGCTGTAATTTTACTGCTGAAAGAAGGAATTTCGCTTTTTACTATAATAGGCGCAGAGAAAATACTCTGATTGTCACTGCCGTCAGGCTTTTTGCCTACCGCTTTGAGTATATACTTATATACCTTTTCAGGAACAAGATACTTAATTTCAATTGCATTGCCTGTTACAGATTTATAATATACATATTCTTTTTTCGCTTCATCGTAACGGTATATATCATAGGATTTTGCCGCACTGTTTTTCTCCCAATGAATGGTTGCCGTTGTAATATCCTTAAGCGTAAACTTTATGTTTTCGGGAAGAGAAAGCTTTGTTGTGAAAGCAACTGTTTCCTCACTGCCCTTTTGTGTAGCTGTCTGTGTTTTTGCAACGGGTGTAATATAAAGGGTATACTCTGTATTCTGCTTTATGCCTTCTGCGGTTACCTCTGTTGCGTTCACTGTGCCGAGAAGCTGCTTTTTGCCGCCTTTTTCACAAACATAAAGCTCATACTCGTCTGCACCGTTTACAGCCTTCCAGCTGAAAACTGCACTTTCTGCATTGACAGAATTAACCTTCAGACCCGTAACCTTTGAAGGCTTGGTCAGTGCATCAACTATATCACTGTAGTCGGAATAAAGACGCTTTTCATCTTTCACTACATACGCTCTTATACGGTAGCTTTTTTCACTGCCCGACTTAAGAGATGTCACCTTGTATTTTGTATCTGTAACACTTTCAAGAAGAATCATACTATCAGCAGTTACAGAATAAATTTCATATCCTTCTGCAGTTTTAACATTGTCCCATGAAAGGGTGTATCCGCTTTCGGTTACATCAGACACCTTAAGTCCCGTAGGTGTTGCAGGCTTTTCCTTTGAAGAAAGCTTATCGGAAAGTGCACTGTAGGTATTTTTACCGTTAAAGCTTACATACGCCTTAAGGCAGAATGTGCCGTACTGCACATATTCTTCGGGTACTGTATAGGTCGTTTCTCCCTTAACTGTAGCCATTCGTGTATACTCGTCAGCCACACTATTGTAGCAATATACTGCATAGCCCGTAGCAGACGGCACCTCATTCCAGCTAAGAACAAGCTCGTCGCTGTCGTTTATGCTGTATTTAAGTCCCGTTACCTTTGCCGGCGGCACAGCAAATGAAATGCTTTTAACCGCTGTGCACTCAGAGCCGCTGACGCTTCTTGCCATCAATGTATATTTACCTGCATCTGCAAGTGATTTGAAGGTATAGCTTTCATTCTCTGTAGAAACGCTTTTAACAACTCCTGCGCCATACTCGCAGAGAATAAGCTCGGTTTTATCCTCGCCCTTTGTAAAGGTAATTTTAGCCTTATTAGCGCCCGTTGTAACGCTGAGGTCGCTCACACCCTCAAGTGACGGTGATGAGCTTGCTTTATAAAGCACCTTACTCAGATTACCCGTACTGTCATAGACTACAAGGGTTGCAGTGCCCGACTTAAGAAATTCAACTGTATCGTTATCAATTACCTTGATTATGCTTTCATTAAGTGATGTAAGGGACAGATTATTTTTACCGCCGTTGATAAAATTGATGTCCAATTTACCGGTTTTAGTCTGAACCTTTGTGCTGATATCTGTAAAGCCTGCAGGAACGTAACCGGTATAGCTTTTGGAATTATAAGTGAATTTGACCTTATACCAGAACGGATAAGAAAGTATTGAGCCGTAATAGGTGGTATCCGTTTCTACACATTCAAGAATTGATACCGTTGTACCTGTGCTGAGCTGTATACTGTAGCCATATTCATCGCTGAGCTTTGCATAATAGGTAGACGGACCCGTTCTTACATTCGTTGCATCTACACTGATTTTAGCCTTCTGATTTGTTGCGTCTGCAGCATAAGCCTTAATGCCGTCAGATTCGGGCATATCTTCAAAAACGGGAATTGAAAATACATAGCTGTTGTTGAGAATCCCGCTCTTTGCATAAGAGGTATAGGTTGAATAACCCTGACTGAGTGCACCTGTAAGATTGGTCATATACTGGTGGGTATAAAGTGCGTGGTAAGCGTCAGGATTAACGTTGAATCTCTGCAGATAGCCTGTGAACTGACCGTTTTTGATGTATGTTTCTGCAAGGTATTCTGCACCGCCATTAATAGACTTTACGGGAGTGTTCCAAGGTCTTGAATAGGTTGAACCGCTGCTTGCCCACTTAAGTCCTCGTGCAATTGCACCTGAGCCGTCGGTAGCACCGATATTATAGAAATTGTATATACCGGGATAGCTTGAATGCTTACCTGAAACACTTGATGAACCGGAAAATCCAACCTCGTTAAGTATTTTTGAAGCAAGATAGCAGGGGTTGATGTTGTACTTCTCACCTGCTTCGTGTATAGCTTCGGCATAGGTTTTCTTTATGCTTTTCTTTTCGCCTGAGGAGTTATAATAGGTAATTTTTTTCTCAGACATAAATGAGCCGCTCAGTACGGTTTCAATTGCTTCAACAGTGTAGCTTTCATCGAAAGAGAGTAGCTCAAACTGAAAAATATTTTCTTCGGTAAGGAAGTTTCTCGGGTCCATAAAATATGAAACTGCAAGATTACTTGCGGCAACAAAGCCTCCGTCCCACTGCTTGAAAACACCTGTAGATGCGTTATAGTCACAGCTTGATGTACTTTTAAAAATGTCACTTGCGGCATTGCTTGCAGCAACAAGCGATTTTTTGTCATTTTTGTTAGATGTGGGCTTATTAATTTCTCCCTCGATAACCTCCTGCCATGTAAGACCTGTAATCATAGGCACAAAGCTCCACTCGGGATATTTTTCGTGCAGCTCTCTGAGATAAGGCTTGTAGCTTTTTGGAAAATCCTTTATTTCTTTTTCAAAATCACTGTCTGCACCAAAAGCGGAAAAAGACATAGCAATACTGAGAAGTGCTACAGTCAGAAGTATCAACCACTTTTTCACTTTCACTTTTTTCACAGTAAACCACATCCTTTATCTTTTAGTTATCTTAAAAATGATGCTCCTTTAAGGAAGTCAAAAATATTCTTTTTCGCAGGAGCTTCTTCTTTTTTTGTTTCAGGCTCTTTTGTTTTGATTTCATTCTTTTCGAAAGCAAAGGTAAAGCTTTCTGTCTGAGAAAGAATTGATGAAACCTTGTCGCAAACTACTTCTTCCTCTGCCTTTGCTTCTTCTGTGTAAACCTCAACAGTAACTTCACCGTTATCAGCATCTACACCGAGCTTTGCATAAATTTCAGCCTCAAGCTGTGCCATAAAGCTCTCTGCGTCAAATTCCTCTTCTGCTTTATCTTCGCTGTTTTCAACTACAACTGAAATACTGTTTTCTGCAATTCTGTCCATAAAATCGCGAAGGCTGTTGCAAAGGTCGTCAGCAACCTTTTTCAGCTCGCTTGTAGCTGCGTTGATTTCAGTTACAGTAAGGCTGTCGCCTGAATTTTCAATTTCAGCTTCTTCTGTTTCTTCAGCCTTTGCATTTTCAATAAGCTCAGCATTAGCTCTTGCAAGGTCTTCATTCACCTTTTCAAGTGCTGACTTTTCATTTTCAAGCTTTTCAATTTTTTCTTTAAGCTCTTCAATGTTCTTCTCTGCTGAGGTTTTGTATTCATAAAGCTCGTTTCTTGTTTTTTCAATACAGTCTACAACATCCTTGGGATTAAAGCCGCCAAAAGCTATTTTTCTTAATGTTCCGAATCCTTTTTCCATTTTATTCACAACCTTAAAGTTTTTATATTTTCAGCAAGGCATACTGCCCTACTTTACAATTATAGTAATTTTACCATAAAAAGCCTTGTAATTGCAACTTATATTGAAAAAATTCTTAATTCGTGTATAATATATACTACATTGTTTTTGTGAAAGGAGTGTGATGACGCATTGTTTTTATCTGAGGAAACTGTTACCGTAATGGATGCTCTTCAAAAAAGCGGTTATGAGATTTATCTTGTGGGTGGCTTTGTACGCGACTCGATTATGGGCAAAAACGCAGATGATGCTGATTTTGCAACTAATGCAACCCCTGATGAAATGCTCAGTGTATTCAAGGATTTCCGTACATTAACTACAGGGTTGAAGCACGGCACCGTTACTGTAATAATAAACCATCAGCCCTTTGAAATTACAACATACCGCACTGAAAAGGGCTACAGTGATTGCCGTCATCCCGACGAGGTTGCTTTCGCAGAAAAAATTGAAGACGATCTTTCAAGACGCGATTTTACAGTCAACAGTATCGCGTACAATCCCTCTGTTGGCTACGTTGACCCTTTCGGTGGAAAAAAAGACATTGCAAAGAGAATAATCCGTTGTGTGGGAGACCCGGAAACCCGTTTTACCGAAGATGCACTACGGATTCTCAGAGGGCTCAGGTTTTCTTCTGTGCTCAGCTTTTCAATTGACGAAGAAACCGAAAAAGCTATGTTCAAATGTAAAAGCCTTTTGAACAACATTTCAAAGGAAAGAGTTTTTATTGAGCTTTCCAAAATGCTGTGTGGCAGAAACATTAAGGAAGTTCTTTTGAAATACAGTGAAATTCTCTCTGTTGTACTGCCTGAAATCAAGGATATGAAGGGCTTTGAGCAGCACAATTTTCATCACATTTATGATGTGCTTGAGCATACTGCGGTGGTGGTTGAAAATGCA